>CAZDFB010000001.1:0-111600 GCA_964504605.1 uncultured Oscillospiraceae bacterium
GAAAAATCATCCAACATTTTACCATACCCCTGGCACAATGTCAATTGCAGGGGGCCGTCCAGGGCCTTGGTGACATCGTGCAGCAGGCCAGCCCGGGCGGCATCGGTTTCACTGGCTCCATAGTGCCGGGCCAGTGAGACTGCCGTATCCCGGCACCCCAGAACATGGGCCACCCGACCGGGGTCCAGGAGCTGAACAACAACACCCTCCAGTTCCTTCTCTGTCAGGGCCTTCCAGTCTGCCATGGAATTGTACAGTGCGTTTTCCCGGATGTATTCCGCCACGCCCCGGGGCAGGAAGCTGTCCGCGCAGCGGAAGGCAATCAGCCGCCGCAGCTGAGTGGAGGAAATGGCGGTAACCTGATTTTCCACCAGCCGGACCCGGGCCCTCAGGGCTTCCCAGCGGGCCTTTTCCGCCTGGATCCGCTGTGCCTCCCCCTTTTCGCCCCGGTACAGTACTGCCAGCGTGACCCGCCGCCAAATACGCTCCGGGTGCCGCCAGCTGTGAAAGCTCAGGAACATATCGGTTCCCATGAGCAGATACAGCTCGTCATCGGGATACGCTTCGCAAAGCGTATCCACCGTCTGGTAGGTATAGCTGGGGCCATCCCGATGAAACTCAATATCGGATACCACCATCCGTGGCTGGCTTTCCGCGGCGATTTTCAGCATTTCCAGCCGCTGACCGGGAGATGCGGAGCCCCTGGGCATCTGCTTATGGGGCGCGACCCGGTCAGGAATCAGCAGAAGCTGGTCCAATCCCAGTGCATCCATCGCCTGGGCTGCCGCTCCCATATGTCCGGTGTGCGGTGGATTGAACGTTCCGCCATAAATGCCGATGCGCCTCATGGTTATCCCCCTTTGCTGCCTTTTCAGCCGTTAAAAATCGTTGCCATGCCGAAATTCCCCGCTGTATCCCACACAGAGAGCTCCAGCTTCTTCCAATTCAGGTTCTTTGCGTCCAGCTGAACCAGCCAGGCCGACATTTCCTCCCCATCTGCCATCTCTTTTACGGGGTTTCTGTTCAAAACCGATACCGGTTCCCCATCCAGCCTGGCCTCGATGGTGTCAATATCCGGCGCAATGTCCTTTTCGCCACGCAGGAATTTTTCCAGGCTCATAGGCCGAAAATAGGCCATCAAAGGATTCAGACCGCCCCTGACAAGGAAAGCATGGAGGCCGTAAAGCTCCAGCTTGTCAAAGCGAATATCCAGCCGGATATCCTGTCTCAGGTCCAGATTCTGGCACCAGTATTCCAGATTATTCACCGCGTAGTCCTTTACGGCTATCAGGAAGGGATACACCCCTGCCTCCGCATCCAGGGTATAGTTTCCTTCGTCATCGCTGACGGCAGAAAGCAGGGTGCCAAAGTTTTCGTTCTTCAGCTCCAGCCGGGCACCGGGAATGGGATTCCCCTCTTTATCGCATACTGTTCCCCAAAGCATATTTACTCACGCTCCCTAAGCTGCTTTTCACGGCTGCGCTCAATTGCCTTTTCAATGGCCTGCTCCTTGAAGTACTGATTGCGCTGCTCGCGCACCTTCTTGGCGGCCTGACGGCGGGCACGGATGCCCTTGCGCACGGGATCGGCCTTGGATTTCGGTGTTTCCTTCCGCTTGGCCCGGCCGGTGGCGTTGCGCTCCTGCTGGCACTTCTCGCTGAAGCGGTAGATCACGAATTTATTGCCCACGCAGGCCACACCGTCTGCGCCCGTGGCTTCGCACAGGGCATCGGATACCTCTCTCGCACTCATCAGAGCGGTTTCCAGGACCTTGCCCTTCACCAGCTCCCGGGCGGTGAGCAGTCTGTCCGCCTCAGCGGCTACAGCCTCGGTGACACCGTCCTTGCCCACCATCAGGGTTGTTTCCAGGCTGTTGGCCTGGGCGCGGTACTCAGCCCGCTGTTTACTTGTCAGCATAACCTGCCTCCTTTAATTTCTTATAAAATAGATTCAGCGCGTTGGCCCGGTGAGAAACGGTATTTTTCTCCTCGGGGCTCATTTCCGCGGTAGATTTGCCAAAAGGCGGATAGTAGAATATGGGGTCATAGCCGAAGCCGTTTTCCCCCACGGGAGCCCGCAGCAGCTCCCCATGGATCTCTCCCCGGGCCTGAATGGTCTGTCCTTCCGGGGTGACCAGGGTGATGACACACACAAACTTCGCCTGGCGCTGTCCGTCGGGGACACTTTCCATGTTCTTCAGCAGCAGCTGAAGCCGTCCCCAGTCATCCAGGCTGTCGTCAAATCCATAGCGGGCGGAGTAGACACCGGGAGCGCCGTCCAGCGCGTCCACCGCGATGCCGGAATCATCTGCCAGTGCGGGCAGACCCGTGGCCTTCATGACCGCTTCCGCCTTGAGATAGGAATTTTCCTCGAAGGTGGTTCCCGTTTCTTCCACCTCGATATCCACGCCCAGCTCCGACTCCAGAACCAGCTCCATGTCAAATTTCTCGGTTATCCGGCTGATTTCAACCAGCTTGTGCTTATTCTTACTGGCCAGAACAACTTTCATATCTTCACCTGCTTTGTTAAATGCTTACTGAATCAGCGCATCCACAAATTCGTCGGCGTTGAAGGGCATCAGGTCATCCGCCTGCTCGCCCACACCCACAAATTTCACCGGCACCTTCAGGCTGTCCGCCACGGCAATGACGATGCCGCCCTTTGCGGTTCCGTCCAGCTTGGTTACCGCAATGGCGGTAACTCCGGCAATTTCCTTGAAGGTTTTTGCCTGAATCAGGCCATTCTGTCCGGTGGTGCCATCCAGCACCAGCAGGACCTCCTTCGCGGCCCCGGGCAGTTCTCTTTCCACAATTCGGGTGATTTTGCTCAGCTCATTCATCAGGTTGGCCTTATTGTGCAGCCGGCCCGCCGTATCGATGATGATGACATCACTGCCCTTCGCCTTGGCGGACTGGATGCCGTCATAGACTACGGATGCCGGGTCTGCCCCCTCATGCTGGCGGACAATGGCAGCGCCGGAGCGGCCTGCCCAAATTTCCAGCTGGTCGGCGGCGGCGGCCCGGAAGGTATCGCCCGCCACCAGAGTCACCTTCTTGCCCTGCTCCACCAGCTGCTTGGCGATTTTGCCGATGGTGGTGGTTTTGCCCACGCCGTTGACACCGATCACCAGAATCACCGAGGGTGTGGTGCTCAGGTCCAGCTGGGTGCTTCCCACATTCAGCATTTCCTTCAAAATCAGCTTCAGATTGAATTTTACGTGCTCCGTGGTGGTCAGGCCCCGGTTCTTTACCCGGCTGCGCAGTTCCTCCATCAGCCGGCTGACCGTATCCATGCCCAGGTCAGCCAGAATCAGCGTCTCCTCCAGCTCATCGAAGAAGTCATCATCGATGGCATCCGCATTGTCAAAAACTTCATTCAGGGTGTTTGCCAGGGCTGCCCGGGTTTTGGCCAGTCCTGCCTTGATTTTATCAAAAAATCCCATAGCTTTTCTCCTTAAAGGTTCCGTATCCGTGGAACACGGGTAATTATTCCACAATTCCCAGGTATTCTTCCATCTGATTCAGGTCCAGCCGCAGCAGCTTGCTGACGCCCTGCTCCTGCATCGTAACACCGTAGAGCACATCGCTGGCCTCCATGGTGCCTCTTCTGTGGGTAATGACGATAAACTGGGTTTTCTTGCTTAGATTGTGCAGATAGGAAGCAAATCGCTCCACATTCCGGTCGTCCAGAGCGGCATCGATCTCGTCCAGGAGGCAGAAGGGGGTCGGCCTGACCTTCAGAATGGCGAAGTACAGCGCCGTTGCCACAAAGGCCTTCTCTCCGCCGGAAAGCAGCGTAATGGTTTTGACCTGCTTTCCCGGAGGCTGGACCCGGATCTCAATGCCGCAGGTCAGCGGGTTTTCCGGATCCTCCAGAATCAGCTGGCCCTTGCCGCCGCCGAACATTTCCTCAAAAACCTGACCGAAATAATGGTCGATCTTCCCAAATTCTTCCACAAAGATCGATGTCATCTCCCGGGTAATATCCCGGATGATGCCCTCCAGGTCCTTCTTGGAGTTGAGCACGTCATCCCGCTGCTCTGCCAGATAGGTATAGCGCTCGTTGACCCGGGCGTATTCCTCAATGGCACCCAGGTTTGGAGTGCCCAGTCCGGAAATTTTCCGCTTCAGCTCCGCAGCCCGGCGGTTTCCGGTGGCAACGGATTCAATCTGTCCCCGGTGCTCCGGTGCGGTGCCGGGTGTCAGGCCGTAGGAATCCCAGAGCTTGTCGATGATCTGCTTTTCCTCCAGACCCGTGGTCACCTTCTTCTGCTCCAGAAGGGCGCAGGCCCGCTCCATATTCAGGATGTCCTTGTTCTTCTCCTGTGCCTCCCGCTCTGCCCGGGTTTTGGCAGCCTCTGTCTCCATGCGGGAGGTCATAATGGCCTGCATATTCCGGTTCTGCATCTCCGTCTGGCTGTCATTTTCCGCCTGGCGGGCCTTCAGCGCGGTAATTTCGCTCTCAATACGGGTGGTCTCCTGCCGCATGGATTCCGTCAGGGCCAGCTTTTTCTCCCGGTCCCCCTCCATGGCGGAGCGCAGTGTATTCAGGTCGGCAATATGGCCCTGGGCGGTGGCGCTTTCGGCCTCCAGGGCAGCCTCCTCTGTTTTCAGTGCGGTCATGCGCTGGGTAATGGCAGCGGATGCCTCAGCAGCCTCGCTCTGGGTATCCTCCAGGGCTTCCAGTTCCCGGCGAGTCTGGGCCAGCTGCTGGGTAAACACCTGAAGTTTGGCCTGCTGGGCCGCAAGGCGCTCCCGGTCAGCCTGCTCCCGGCTGTGCAGGGCAGTCTGCTCCCGCCGGGCGGATGCCTCCGCCTCCGCCACGGCATTGAGCAGTATCTCATACTGCTTTTCCTGTCCCTGAAGACGGAGGACCTGGTCCTCTGCCTCCCGGAGTTGATCCCGGGCCGCTGTCAGCTGGAACTCCACCTCCTGGGTCTGCCGCTGGGCTTCTCCCAGCTGGTTTTCCAGCTCCTGCTTCTGCTGGGTAAGCTCCTTTTCCTGCCCGGTGAGCTTTTCCAGCTCATTGGCCCGGGAAAGGATTCCCGCGTCCTTATTGACGGAGCCGCCGGTCATGGAGCCGCCGGGATTCATAACCTGACCGTCCAGCGTCACAATTTTAAACCGGTTCCGATATTTCTGGGACATGGCGATGGCTGCGTCCATATCCGTAGCAATCACCGTTCTCGCCAGCAGGTTTTCCACGATACCACGGTACCGCTCTTCGCTGGTCACCAGCTGAGAGGCCACACCCACGAAGCCACGGCAGCTGTCCAGTCCGGTCTCCTGCAGGCTTCTTCCCTGAATGGTATTCAGGGGCAGGAAGGTGGCACGACCGCCGCCCGTTCGCTTCAGGAAAGCGATGGCGGCCTTGCCATCCTGCTCGCTCCCCACAACAATCTGCTGCATCGCCGCACCCAGGGCAATTTCAATTGCCAGGGTGTAGCGGTCATCGGTTCGGATGAGCCGGGACACCGGGCCGTGAATATTCCGCAGGGCACCCCGCTGGGCCTCCTGCATTACCATCTTAACGGCCTTGTTGTAGCTGTCAAAATCCCGCTCCATGGCCCGGAAGGCTCTGGCCTTTGCCGATACCGTATCCAGCCGGGAGCTCAGCTCTCTGTGCTCCTGGGCCAGCTGATCCCGGCGCTTTGCCCGGGTATTCTGCCGCAGGGTGTAGCCTGCGATGGTATTGTTCGCCGCCGTCACCTGCTCCTGGGCAGCCTTGAGCTGTCCACGGCAGTTTTCCAGCTCCCGCTGGGCATCCTGATGCCGGGTTTGACCCGCAGACAGGTCCCCTTCCAGCTCCTCAAGACGCTGCCGGGTGGAGGCCATGCTTTCCTCCAGGCCTCTTACATCCGCCTCCCGGCCCGCGATATCCGCTGCCAAGGTGGATTCCCGGCCCCGCAGCTCCAGAAACTGCTTGCTCCTGCCCTGAGCATTGGCGGTCATAGCCGTCAGCTCCTGCTGTAGGGCATCAATATCTCCGCGCTTTTCCACCAGCTCTGCCTGAATCCGTGCGATTCGCTGGTTTGCCTGGTCGATCTGGGTCACGATGCCGCCGGAACGGTCCTGCTGGCTGTGAAGCTCTTCTTCGATTCTGGCAATATTGGCGTCGTTATTCTCCACATTGCTGCGCAGGACCGCCATCTGACCATCCAGCTGCTGGTGGGTGCTTTGCAGCATATTCACCTTCAGGCGGACGGTCTCCAAATCTCCATCCTTCTGCCGCAGATCCTCGCCCAGTTCTTCCGCCTGCCGGTAAAGGCCCTCCAGGTCGTCATGGGCCTGCTGGAGCACAAATGCCGCCGAGGCGTAGTCCCCCTCTGCCTTCTTGGCAGCTGCGGACAGCTTATCCAGGGTATCCAGCCATACCGCAATCTCAATTCCCTGCAGTTCTTCCTTCAGCTCCAGGTAGGCCTTCGCCTTTTCCGACTGGATTTTCAGGGGCTCCAGCTGGAGCTCCAACTCGGAAACCTTGTCGCCAATGCGGAGCAGATTGTCCTCCGTCCGCTCCAGCTTGCGCTCCGTTTCCTCTTTCCGGTGGCGGTACTTGGAAATACCCGCCGCTTCCTCAAAAATTTCCCGGCGGTCGCCACTTTTCAGCGACAGAATTTCATCAATCCGGCCCTGACCGATATTGGAGTAGCCCTCCTTGCCAAGGCCCGTATCCATGAACATTTCATTGATATCCCGCAGCCGGGCAGACTGCCGGTTGATATAGTATTCCGAATCGCCGGAGCGATAGTAACGGCGGGTAACCATCACCTCGTCGGCATCGTAGCTCAGGGCCCGGTCCGTATTGTCCAGAGTCAGCGTGGCCTCCGCAAAGCCCACAGCGCTTCGCTTCTGGGTTCCGCCAAAAATGACATCCTCCATTTTCGCACCCCGAAGGGTTTTGGAACTCTGCTCGCCCATGACCCAGAGGATGGCGTCCGAAATATTGGATTTGCCGGAGCCATTGGGGCCCACGATGGCGGTGATATCATCGCCAAACCGGATCAGGGTCTTGTCCGGGAAGGACTTGAAGCCCTGTAATTCCAATGATTTAAGATACACAGTGAAACCTCTTGTTCATTCAAAATGGTTAAAATCAATCAGTTTATTATACTGAGAAACGGAAGAAAATGCAAGGATTTCTTTGCAAAACGCAAAAATTGGGGCCGGACATTGTGTCCGGCCCCAACAAAAGGGACATTATTGCGCAAGCAGCTGCCGCTGCTGGTGGAACAGCAGTAAAAACACCACTGCTGCCGCCATAAATACTGCGCCAACGATGAAAAGGAAGCCGTAGCCATGCAGGCGCTTGCCGTTCTTTTCCTGAACATAATCGGCATACTTCATAATCCGGTCACGGTGGGCCGGAATCAGCGTATTAATCAGGTAATGCCCGATATAGCCAATGCCGTTCAGGGCGCCGCCGTTAGACAGAGCGATCAGCGCACCGCAGAGAATCATCAGCACGCCGGGAAGGGTGCAGGCATCGCACAGCAGCAGGTACTTTTCCAGCAGTGTGCAGCCTTCCCAGGTAACATCCCCGGAAAGCTGCCCCGCAAGATAGCTACCCGCAGCCGCCAAAGCCGCGACAAATCCGGCAGCAATCTTTATCAGCGCGATTTTGCGGGATTTGCTCACAGGCCGAGCTCCTCCCTGTACTTGATCTCCTCAGCATCGTTGCAGCGGACAAAGTGACCGGGCTTCAGCTCACGCAGAGAGGGCTTGTCAACAGAGTAGTCGTGGGCAGCCAGCTCGCTGTACTCAATTCTCTGGCGCTTCTTCTCGGAATGGGGATCCGGCAGAGGAATGGCGGACAGAAGGCTCTTGGTGTACGGATGGAGGGGATGGGCAAACAGCTCCTCAGAAGAGGCCAGCTCAACCATGTGTCCGAAATACATAACACCAATCCGGTCGGAGAAATACTTAACAACAGACAGGTCGTGGGCGATGAACAGAATGGTCAGGCCCAGCTTGTCACGCAGGTCATTGAGCAGGTTGATAACCTGTGCCTGAATGGAAACGTCCAGAGCGGAGATGGGCTCGTCGGCAATCAGCAGCTCGGGGTTCATAATGATGGCCCGGGCAATGCCGATTCTCTGCCGCTGACCGCCGGAGAACTCGTGGGGGTAGCGGCCCGCATGCTCACGGACCAGACCGACCGTCTCCAGAATTTCGTAGACCTTCTCATCGATGTATTCCTTATCGGTAATACCGCTGATGGTCAGGCCCTCGGCAATGATTTCACGAACCGTCATACGGGGATCCAGGGAAGCAATGGGATCCTGGAAGATCATCTGAATCTTGGTGATCTTGGGATCTGCATTCTTCTTGCTGGATTCCTTATGATCTCTCCGGGCGGCCTCGATTTCAGCCTTCTGCTCCCGGATATCCTGCTCCAGGGCGCTGATACGCTCAGCGGCATCGGCAGCGCCGGACTTCTTCAGGCTGGCGATCTTCTCACGGTCAGCCTTGATCTGATTCCGGTAGCTCATGGTACCGGCGCAAATGCGCTTACCCTTGAAATAGATGCTGCCGGAGGTGATATCGTAAATCTTAATGATGGAGCGACCGGTGGTGGTTTTGCCACAGCCGGACTCACCCACCAGCCCGAAGACCTCACCTTTCTTGATATCAAAGCTGACATCGTCAACAGCCTTGGTTCTGCCAAAATACTGGCAAAGGTGATCGACCTTCAGCAATACTTCCTGATTGTTTTCGGCCATTACTGGTCACCTCCTGCGTTTTTCATTCTGGCAATGCGCTCGGTGATGATCTTGGGGACCTCAACCTTGGGAGCATCGGGATGGAGCAGCCAGGTAGCTGCCTTATGGGTGGGGGAAATCTCAAACATGGGGGGCTGCATCTCGAAATCGATCTGCATGGCGTACTTGTTCCGGTCGGCAAAGGCATCGCCAACAGGAGGATAGATCATGTTGGGAGGTGTGCCGGGGATGGCATCCAGCTTTTCCTTGGTGTCCAGGTCGGGCATGGAGGAAAGCAGCGCCCAGGTGTAGGGATGGCGGGGGTCATAGAAGATATCGTCAGCAGTGCCGTATTCGACGATCTTGCCGGCATACATAACGGCAATGTCGTCAGCCATGTTCGCCACAACACCCAGGTCATGGGTGATGAAGATAACGGAAAGGTTCCGCTCCTGCTTCAGCTTGTTTATCAGCTCCAGGATCTTGGCCTGAATGGTCACGTCCAGAGCGGTGGTGGGCTCGTCGCAGATCAGAATTTCCGGGTCAGCGGACATGGCAATGGCAATAACGATACGCTGACGCATACCGCCGGAGAACTCGAAGGGATACTGGTTGAAGCGCATCCGGGGCTCGGCAATGCCGACCTCCTCCATCAGCTTGATGGCTTTCTCCTTAGCCATGGCGGGGGTGACCTTGTAGACGACCTTGGAGGCCTTTTCCTTCAGGTAATCGATAATCTCGATGGAGCGGGCATGGTTGTCCAGGGTCTCGGGGGTATTCTCATAGCGGCTGGCAAGACGGGTAACAATCTTCACCACGTCAGCGCGAAGCTCATCCAGATCATAAATGGAGGCAGGGATAACCTTCCAGTCAACGCTCTTGCCCTTGGCCAGAAGATCCTCACGCTTCTTGGTCTGGCTCTCAAAGCGGGCCTGCTCCTTGGGGTTATTCTTGACGGCGGTGAAATACTTGTTGATGCCGCCCACAAGACCCGTGCGGAAGGTATAGGCAACGCTGTCCTTCACAATTTCCAGACGGTCAATGCTGTCTTCAACCAGGTCAGCCAGGTGGTTAGCCAGCTTCAGGGCCTCGCCCTTTTCAAAATCGCCCTGGAAGAAGGTTTCGGCCTCACGCAGCTCCTTGACAAGGGCCTTCTTCTTATCGTAGGACACCTTGTGGGAGTAGGCAACCGCCTTTTCCTCGTTGGAGATGAAGGTTTGCATAAAGTTTTCGTCCAGATAGGCCAGCGCTTCCTCATTGAGCTTGGCAATATTCCGGTCGTAAAGTTTCTCGCCGGGGTGATTCATGGCATAGAAGCCGATGCGGAAGAAGTCGGGCCGTGTCTGGCTCACCATATCCTTCAGCAGAGCCTCCAGATCCTTGACTGCATGCTCCACAGGCTCGGACAGGCCGCCCTCCTTCTTGGAATAGCCCATGCGGGCAGCATCCAGAGCGGAAGCAACGGCGGGAATCCGGTTGGCAAAGTCTGCCACAAAGAAAGGATCCTTAATGGCCTTGAGCTTGGAGCTGTACTCCCGCAGGTTGGCCTTCACATCCAGCTTCTGATTCTTGCTCATGCGGAACAAAAAGTCCTCAATAGCAGCGATCAGGTCCTCAGCGGAGGTCATGGCGTTGTTGAAGCGGTTCTCCAGCTTGTTGGCTTCCACACAGAACTTGTCGAAGGTGCTGATCAGCTGCTTGGCGGTATCGCTCTCAACGCCGGCATCGATCATATTCTTCCGGAGCAGGTCCAGCAGAGCATTAAAATCTCTGCGGGACTCCTTGCGGCTGGACTTGTTCTTCAGCAGCATAGCCTCGGTGATCTGCTTGCCGATCTTGACAATGGGGTTCAGGGAGGACAGGGGATCCTGGAAGATCATGGCGATTTTATCGCCACGGATGCGGTACATATCGTCCTCGCTGATCTTCAGCAGGTCCTTGCCGTCATACAGAATTTCGCCGCCCTCAACGATGCCGTTTCCTGCCAGGATGCCCATGATGGCACGGCTGGTGACGGACTTGCCGGAGCCGGACTCACCGACGATAGCCAGGGTTCTGCCCCGCTCCAGGTCAAAGGAGATGTCACGGACAGCCTGAACCTTGCCGTTATTGGTGCGGAAGGAAATCCGCAGATTTTTTACTTCAAGATTTTTTTCTGCCATTATTCGTCAGCTCCTCTCAGGGAAGGATTGAAGGCATCCCGCAGGCCGTTACCGAACAGGTTGAAGGAAATCTCCAGCAGGGAGATAAACAGCGCAGGGAACAGGATGATGTGGGGATAGGTGGACAGGTAGGATCGGGCATTGGCAAGCATGGTACCAACGGAGGTCATGGTGGAGCTGTCCAGGTTCACGATGCCCAGATAAGTCAGGCTGGACTCGGAGAAGATAACGCCGGGGATAACCAGAACGGAGCTGGTGATGATGGTACCCAGGGAGTTGGGGAAAATATGACGGAACATGATCCGCCAGTCGCTGGCACCCAGAACACGGGCAGCCAGGACATACTCCTGGTTCTTATAGCGGTAGAACTGCATACGCACGGTACCAGCCATGCCGATCCAGCCTGTCAGCACGAAGGCAAAGAGCATGGATACCACCGGTCCCACCTTCGCCGCCAAATGCAGCTGGAACAATGTCGCCACGACCATGAACGGGACGCGGGACAGAATATCGATGATACGCTCGATAATCATATCCACGGCGCCGCCGTAATAGCCTTCAATAGCGCCGATGATGGCACCCAGAGTCAGGTTAATGGCGGAGACGCAGACCGCGAACAGCAGAGAGAACCGGGCTGCATTCGCCAGACGGGTCAGAATATCCTGGCCCATGTTGGTGGTGCCGAAGACGAAGGAGGGCTCGAAGCCATAGCGGTACTGGAAATAGGTGTACTTAAATACACGGACCTTGAAGGACATTGCCTGGGAGGTACCGGTGACGCTGGCATAGCGGTAGCGGTCCGGAGCCTCGGGGTCATCCAGACCGGGGTCACCCTCGATCCGCAGGGAATTGTAGTCGCCATCGTTGCCGGAGGTCTTGTAGATGTCAACGAAATTGCCGTCCTTGTCCAGCTTGGCAACGTTCTTCTGGTTTACCTCATACCACAGGTTGGCATCGGTAGCGGTAGCATTGGTGACGGCGGGGAAAATGACCTGAACGCCGTTCTCCGTCTGCCACTTCTGGATATTCTCGTACTCGGTGGGGCTGATGGTCATGAAGACATAGCCGTTGCTGGTGTAGGTGTCCAGGCGGACATCATAGACAGTCTTGCCGTCATCATTGACGCTGATGCCGTAAACCTCACGGAATACCTCGTAGCCGGATTCCTCAGCCATAGCCCGGAAGGCATTGTAATTTGCCTCGCTGATGCTGGTCCGGGTGCAGCCGTCCCAAAAATTCAGGCCCAGATTATAGCAAAGTTTGCTCTTGGGCAGCAGCTTGGTGTACTGCAGGTAGGTGGTATCCGTCAAATTGGCGGAATAGGTGGTGGTGCACAGCAGGGGAACAAGAATTGCGTAAAGCACCAGGCACAGGATGATAATGGCAGCAGCCACAGAGGACTTGTTCTTGCAGAAGCGGTTGAAGGCGTCCCGGAAGTAGCTGACCTGCTTGGTTTCAAACTTCTGGTCATGCAGACGCTCAGAATCCGCAACCAGGCGGAATTTCTCCGCGGGAATATTGGGAATATTATTTTGTTTCATCATTTCTTACTCCCCATTCTGATTCTCGGATCGATGATGCCGTAGCTCAGGTCAACGACAATACCGGCGACCAGGCCAATAAGCGTATAGAAAGCGGACAGCAGGATAAAGAAGTTGTAGTCACGGCTGGTGATGGAGCCGACATACAGGGGGCCAACGCCGGGAACGGCAAAAATGCCCTCGATAATCAGACTGCCGCCCAGAACCGAAATAACCTCACTGATGATGGAGGGGAAAATGGGCACCATGGCGTTTCTCAGCGCGTGGCGCACGGTGGTCTGAGCCTTGGTCAGGCCCTTGGTGCGGGCCAGCAGCAGATATTCGCTGGTCAGAACCTCCGTCAGCTCCGCACGGGTAAACCGGGCGTAGCCGGCGATGGAGCCCAGAGACAGAGCAAGAACTGCGGGGAACATACTTCTGAACATCTCAGCGGTGAAATAATCAGAGCCGGCGTTCATAACCAGGGGGAACCAGCCGAATTTGAAGCAGAGGAAATACTGGATCAGAAACGCGTAAACATAGCTGGGCACGGAAACCAGCACCATGACGCCGGTGGAAATCAGGTGGTCCTGCCACTTGTTCTTCTTAAGCGCAGCCAGAATACCCAGCATCAGGCCCATAGGCACTGCCAGCAGAGAAGAATAGGTGTTGACCAGAACGGTGTTGGGCAGCTTCTCCAGGAAAACGTCGAAGCACATACGACCGGGGTACAGTCTTTCACTCATGCCCCAGTTAAAGCCACCAAGCAGGGTGCGGGTGATGAAGTTCCAGTACTGCTCCATCAGGGGAACCTTGGTTCCGTCAGGATAAATAATGCCCTGCTTGACACGCTGCAGAATCAGCAGTTCCGTATCCTTACCCAGCTGTGCGTTCACATCATTGGGCAGCATACGGACAAGCAGGAAGCAAATGGAAATAATGATAAAGAACGTCAAGACCGCAAAAGCCAAACGTTCCAGGATGTACTTTAACGTACCTTTAAACGAACTCATTGTTTTTGTCCTCCCTTTTATTTATTCACAGGACGCTTGCCGGGAGAAAGCCATCCCGAAAAGAATACCGGTGTTTGAATACACCGGTTTCCTGGCAGACCGCGAAATAAGCAGTCTTTTTATGACCGATGTAGCCATTTTTCTATTTATAATGGTTATCAGTTTTCGTAAGCCCGAGATCTGGGCCAACACCTGCTCAGGTTTAAGAAAACCGATAACCCGGCGCTGTATTACCGAATAGCAGATAACACAACGGTCTGGAATAGGGGCAGAAGCCCCTATTCCAGACTTGTCATTTTAGCTGTTCGCCTGTGCGTTAAGCTTCAGATTAGGTGTAATCCAGCTTGCCGCCCTGGGAGTTAACATATTCAGCCCACTGAGCATCGTCGTAATGATAGGTCATGTACTTGATGCCGCCGAAGCCCATACCCCAGATGTACTCTTCGGTGTAGAACTTGATCTGAGCACCCTTCAGAGAAGCGGAAGCAGCGCCGGACAGGGGGATGAAGTTGTAGTTCATCAGGATAGCGCCTTCCATGGAGCCCAGGATCTGCAGACGAGCTTCCTTGTCGCCGTCAGCAGTGCCGCAGGAGTATTCCATGGTGGTGCCGTCAGCAGTGGTGACGGTGTGCTTCAGACCCTGCATGATCTCATACCAGTTGTAAACGCTGGTGGTGTAATCAGTGCCGTGCAGGTTGATAGTCAGATCGATAGCAGTGTAATCGAAGTGAGAATCATACTGGTAAGCGGGGGCCACGTAAGCCTGCATCAGGCCGTAGGGGTTCAGCTCCATGCCGGACCAGCCAACGTAGAACAGCATATCGGTCTGGTTGTCCTGCAGGGAACCGGCGAAGTTGTCAGCGATGGTGTCGTCGCTCTTGAAGGTCAGCTTGCCTTCCAGCTTGGTGCCCTTGACCAGCTCGGTGAAGTTGTTCACGATGAACTCGTAGCCGTTGGTGTAAACGGGAGAGGTGGAGGGCAGGCCGATGACCAGCTCAACCTTGTCGTCCTCGTCCATCAGGCCTTCCTTGATGGCGATGTCATAAGCCTCGTCGAACTTCTGCTTAGCCAGTTCGGGGTTGTAACCGGTCAGAGAAGCAACAGCATCGTCAACGGTCTCGTACAGCTTGCCTTCGCCGATGTCATCGGACAGGCCCCAGAAGTCAGCCAGAACCTGCTTTGCGATGTCGGTGTTACGGTAGCCAACGCCGGTGTCGGGATCCACAGTGTGCAGATCGGTCAGCAGGCCGAAGGCGGGAGCGCCGGCAGGAGAGGTAGCCAGGATGAACTCAGCACGGTTCATGCCGTAAGCCATAGCCTGACGGAATTCGGTAACGGTCAGGATGGTCTTGTTGATGTTTTCGCCGGCAGCGGTCTGGGTGGTGGTCAGAGCATCCAGATCGGGGTTGAAGACCATGCCGTAGGTGGAAGCGCCCTTGGAGTAGTAGCAGTAGTCGGACAGGGAGTAGGTAGCGAAGTCGTCGGTCTGCAGGCCGTAGCTGTCCAGCTTACCGGAAATCAGCATCTGCAGACGGGTGGAAGCCTCGTCAACCTTCTGGATCTCGATGTCGGTGGTCTGATAGGTGTCCTCGGTCAGATCGAAGTAGTACTCATTTCTCTCGAACTTGAAGATCTTGTCGGTCTGGTACTCGGTCATCTTGTAGGGACCGTAGGAAACAGTGGTCTCGGCAGTGGTGCCGTAGGTGTTGGTGTACACGCCGTCAACAATGCTCTCGCAAGCATCATAGGTAGCGGTGTGAACCAGGTAGGAGCTGGGCAGACCGTACTTCAGATAGAAGCCGGAGATGGGGGAGTTCAGGACATAAACCAGCTCGGTGTCGCTCAGAGCGAAGATGCCGACCTCGGAGAAGTCCATCTCAGCGAAGGTCTCGTTATAAACGAAGTAGTTGGGCAGGTCTGCCTCGGACTCATTCCAAGCTTCGTTGCCGGTGGTAACAGGAGTCAGCAGAGCCAGGCTCTCGTCGGTCAGAGGAACCAGGCCGTTCTCGTCAGCCAGGGCGACCAGGTCTTCCCAGGTGTCCAGAACGAAGTACTTGGTGCCATAGGCATTAACGTAGTCAGCCAGGGAGTTGTCGCCGGTCTGAGCGATGGGGTAGGAAACAGCAATGTAAACAACCTCGCCGGCGGGAGTGGTGTAAACACCGTCCTCACCCTTGACCAGGGTGTCCATAGTGTAAGCATGAGTGGAACCGTTGTCCTGAGTAACGGTCTGGCCCTGCTTCATGTAAGCCTCGGCGTTGTAGATGGAAACGTCGCCGGTGTACAGGGTATCAGCACGGTAGTTCTTGGCAACAGGGTTCAGCAGGCGCTTGGCGGACTCAATGAAATCGTTGGCAGTGATCTGCTCGCCGGTCTCCCACTTCAGGTCATCACGCAGGTTGATCTTGTAGACCAGAGCGGTGTCGCCTTCCTCGATGCCGTACTGGCCGACATACTCGGAGGTGATGTCAATGGGATGATCGTCAACGACCATGGAGGGAACCATCTGGAAGCCGGTCATGTCCTCATTATAGTCGAAGCCGTAGAAGCCGTCCATAATGTAGTCCATAATGTCGGAAGAGGTGGAAGTCTCGTAGGTGTGGGGGTTCCAAACAGTGGGGAAGGTGCCCCAGGCCATATTGTAGGTGTAGTGGCCCGCTTCACCGGTCAGCTGTTCGACGGATTCACCGCCATTGGTTGCGGCATCACTCGAGGGAGTGGTTTCTTCGCCGCCGTTGCTGGCGCAAGCAGCCATGGACAGAACCATGCACAGAGCCAGCAGCATTGCAAGAATCTTCTTCATTTCTTTTCCTCCTTAAAAGGTTCATTTACTCACGGAATATAAGACTTGGCTCACATTTCATGAATAAATTTGAACTAATTGTAACGTGTCTTTCTGTGAATGTCAAATGTTTTTTGCTTTTTCTGTAACTTGAACAAAATCTCGTTTTTTCGCCAGATTCTTTTGTGCAATCCGCTGTAAAGGCTGCATTTTGTTTCCTTTTGTCCTTTTGCGAAAAACAAAGTTCCGCCGGTTATGCCCCTTCGCCGTCTCCTCCGGAGACACCCTCCGGCTCTCCGGCCTTCAGCTTTCCGGCCCGGTAAAGCTTGTAAATTTCCTCCGCCGCCAGCCGTGTTTTCGCCACCACATCCCCCGCGTTCCGGGGGAAGCAGTAGTAGAGTGTATCATTGTCACCAATGCAGATCACATCCGCGATTTCGTACCAGTAGTAATCGGCGTAGAGGCCATAGCAGCTCTGGGCCTTCTGGGTGTAGTGCAGCCGTCCGTCACAGCCCTCCAGGGTAAAGCCCTGACGGTCGTGGGTCAGATGTCCCTGCCCAACCATATAGATATGCCGGTAATCCACCATCATGCCAATATCCACATCGCACGCCAGCCTGTAGCTTCCCTCCAGAATCTCCCGGCGCACCTCACCCCGCTGCCAGGCATACCAGTCCGGGATGTGGGAATACTCCGTCTCCCCTTCCAGGGCCTTCATCTCTCCCAGCTCCGTCAGCTCCCAGGCTTTTCCGCAGCTGTGGCAGGTGAGCACCGTCCCTTTGCCCTCCGTGGTGCCCTCCATGCCGCAGTGGGGACATTTATACAGAATGCGGCTCAGGCCGTCCGCCCGGAAGGGCTCGGTAATCCGCAGGCCCCGGTCTTTCTGCCATTTAAAATGGTCAAAGCCGAAGGCGCTGTCCAGCCCGTCGGAGAGCTCCCGGACGGATTTCTCCCGGATTTCCTCCCTGGTATACAGAAGCCGGACCCTGGCGCTGACCGGAACACTGCCGCGGACCTGAAGCTCATTGTAAAGCGGGTTCCGGGAGAATGCGCCGAAGGTCTCAATCATCACCACGGGCACATTGAATTTTTTCAGCAGCACGCCCATTTTCCGGGGTAGCGGCGTGCAGGTGCCGTCAAAGGAATAGCTGGCCTCGGGATACATCAGCACGCTGGTTTTCAGCTCCCGGAAGCAGTGCTGCATATCCTGTATCAGTCCCAGGTCCGTCACAAATTTCCGGGTGGGGACGCAGCCGATCCGGCGCATAAGCCAGTTCATCAGACCGCCCATGCCCACAAAGCCATCGGATGTACAAATAATATTGAAAGGTCGGGGATAGAGAATCCGGTAGGCAATCTGCAGATCCAGGAAGCAGGAGTGGTTCATCAGGATCAGGCAGGGCTCCTTTTTGTCCAGCAGCTCCATCCGCTCCTGCTCATAATGAAAATGGGTCCCCGCCATACCGGGGATGGTCAGGCCCCGGATCAGGGTCCGCCAGAACAGATTGGGCTTTATGGGCTTGCGGTGGGGCGGTCTCGGCAGAGCCGCTGCCGCATCATAGTCCATGGTCTTGACGCTTGTTTTCATATTTTTCTCGACCTTCCTCAATATTTGATGTTTTCTTCCTGTTATGGGGTTCATTATACAGAAAAGCCCGTTCTCCGTCAAGCTCGGACGGCAGGAGGGTATATATGCATACGCCCGATGAATATTATTCACAAAGGCGCTGGTTATTCTGTATATTTTTCATTGTATATTCAAATATTCCATGCATTTTTGAATGTTTTTGTATGTATTCATCGAAGAAGGCCTTTGTTTTCAGTACAACGATTGGAAGATTATCCAATTGACGATGAATAATATTCGGTGTATAATTCATTCATAAATCAGCCCCGCCGACCACGGGACTTTGAAAGGGAGAAATGATTATGAAAAAGATCCTTGCCATTGCCCTGGCAGCCATTGCCCTGCTCGGCCTTCTGACCGGCTGCGACAGCAGCGGCACCGCCGTCGATTACAAAGACCTGTACACCGTCAGCGGTAATTTCAAGAACACGCAGATTACCACCGTTTCCGAAGGCAAGCTGACCGTTGCCGTCTCTCCGGACTTCGCCCCCATGGAGTTCGTGGACCCCACCCAGGTTGGTCAGGATATGTATGTCGGCTTTGACGTGACGCTGGCCCACTACATTGCCGACGAGATGGGCCTGGAGCTGGTGCTGATGCCCATGAGCTTCGATGCCTGCCAGACCGCCGTATACTCCGGAACCGTGGATATGGGTATCTCCGGCTTCAGCTGGACCCCCATCCGTGCAGAGAACGCCAATCTCTCCAGCTACTACTACGCCGGTGACAATGAGGACGAGCAGATTCTGATTACCCTGGCCGGCAATGAAGGCAAGTTCGACACCGCCGAGAAGCTGACCGGCATCAAGATCGGTGCCCAGAACGCCTCCCTGCAGCAGTCCATGGTGGAAGCGCAGCTGCCCGACAGCGAGCTGATTCCCTTCACCGACCTGGGCACCGCAGTCCTGCAGCTGAAGAACGGTGACTTTGACTGTATCGCCGTTGCCGGCGGCAACGCCGATTCCATCATCGCCTCCAACCCCGACATCATCAAGTCCGGCTTCTGCTTCTACGTTGACCCCAAGGAAACCGGCAACGTGGTCCTGATGCAAAAGGGTGCCGATGATCTGACCGACCTGGTCAACCAGATTCTGGCCCAGTCCGAGCCCTACTGGGGCAACTGGTATGAAGAAGCCCAGAAGATCTCCGGTGTTGAGCAGTCCTACAACGACGATGGCAGCGCCGTCACCGAAGGAGCCGAATAAATCCAATATTGCCGCGGACCGGCAGCCCGGAAGGCTGCCGGTCCCATCGCGGTTTCCGCTGATCCCCTTGTAAGCGAAAATACGAATTTCCGTTTACAAGATGACCAGACGTCATACATTCTATTGCCGAAAGGATTGTTTATATGGACTTTTCCCAATTTTTTCCCAATATCATCAAAATCATGGAGCGCTACTGGCGGCTTTTCCTTCTGGAGGGCGTCAAAAACACCCTGATCCTCACCTGCATCTCCGTTTCCCTGGGTACCGTTTTCGGCGCAGTGGTCGCCCTGATGCGGATGTCCAAATCCAAAATTCTCCGGTTCCTCTCCTCCTTATATATTGAGGTAATCCGGGGTACCCCCATTCTGCTTCAGCTGTACATTTTCTATTTTGTCCTGCCCAACCTGCTGCCCTTCCTGAAGCTCAGCCAGTTCATGTGGGTATCCATTGCGCTGTGCGTCAACTCCGCCGCCTATGTCTCCGAGGTCATCCGCTCCGGCATTCAGGCCGTGGACAAGGGTCAGACCGAGGCTGCCCGGAGTCTGGGCCTCAGCGAAAGCCACACCATGATGAAGATTATTCTCCCCCAAGCGGTGCGTAACATTCTCCCCGCGCTGGGCAACGAGTTCATTATGATGCTGAAGGAGACCTCCCTGGCCTCCACCTTCTTCCTGTACGACCTGATGACGGTGTGCAATGTGGTCAAGGGCGCGGAAATGCTGACCCTGGAGCCCATGACCATCGTAGCCATTATTTACCTGTGCATGACATTCCCCCTGAGCAAGCTGGTCAGTCATCTGGAAAAGAAAATGAGCCAGCCCAACAGCTACAAAAATCGCAAGAAGCATTCCACCAAAAAGGAGGCGGTTTGATATGGATATGATTAAAACAGTGGATCTTTGCAAATCCTTCGGTGATCTGAAAGTCCTCGACGGTGTGAACCAGACCATTCAGAAGGGGGAATGTGTCTCCATCATCGGCCCCTCCGGCGGCGGCAAAAGCACCTTCCTGCGGTGCCTGAACCTGCTGGAGAAGCCCGAAAGCGGCAAGATCTTCTTTGAAGGCACCGAAATTACCGGAAATCTGACCCGGGAGGAAAAGCAGGCCATCCGGGACGGTCTGGTTCCCAAGCCCGCAAAAATCGACATCGACAAGCACCGGCAGAAGATGGGCATGGTGTTCCAGCATTTCAACATTTTCCCCCATCTGACGGTGGCCCAGAACATCACCCTGGCCCCCAGGCTCCTCAAGGGCAAGGCCGAGGCAGAGGCCAACGAAATGGCCCGGGACCTGCTGAACCGGGTAGGGCTGATTTCCAAATTCGACGAAATGCCCGGCAATCTTTCCGGCGGACAGAAGCAGCGGCTGGCAATCGTCCGGGCGCTGGCTATGGAGCCGGACGTGATGCTCTTTGACGAGCCCACCTCCGCTTTGGACCCCGAAATGGTTGGTGAGGTTCTGGACGTTATCAAGGGTCTGGTCAATACCGGCATGACCTCCGTCATCGTGACCCACGAAATGCGCTTTGCCCGGGAGGTTTCGGACCGGGTGCTGTTCATTGCCGACGGAAATATTCTGGAGGATGGCAAGCCTGAGCAGGTCTTTAACCAGCCCAACCATCCCCGGCTGCAGGAGTTCCTGCGGAAAGTGCTGTAACGCTTAAAGCCTGTAGGGCGGGGGCTTGCCCCCGCCCTGCTTTTTTATGAAAGGGATGCCTGCTATGAATAAGGAACTTCTTTACAACATTATCGAAGAAAAAGCCCCGGTTCTCACCGGGCTCAGCGATCAGATCTGGGAATACGCGGAGCTTTCCATGCTGGAAGTCAGGTCCACCGCCGCCTATGTGGCGGTTTTGAAGGAGCAGGGATTTGCGGTGGAGGAGAACCTGTGCGGTATTCCCACGGCCTTCAAGGGAAGTTTCGGCACCGGACGGCCCGTTATCGGCATTTTGGGCGAATACGATGCCCTTTCCGGTCTTTCTCAGGAGGCAGGTGCCGCAGAGCATAAGCCCATCACCGAAAACGGCTGTGGTCAGGGCTGCGGTCACAATCTGCTGGGCGCCGGTGCTCTCGGCGCCGCCGTCGCCGTTAAGGAGGCCATCGCCGCCGGGGAGCTGACGGGCACCGTTGTTTTCTACGGCTGCCCCGGCGAGGAAGGCTGCGCTGGCAAGACCTTTATGGCCCGGGATGGCGAATTCCGGGATCTGGACGCGGCGCTGACCTGGCATCCCGGTGATACCAACGAGGTCACCGTTGGCTCCAACGCCGCCTGCGTTCAGGTGGAATACACCTTTCAGGGCGTGTCTGCCCACGCCGCCGGGGACCCCTACAACGGTCGCTCTGCCCTGGACGCGGCAGAGCTGATGAACGTGGGCGTAAACTTCCTCCGGGAGCATATTCGGCCCAGAGAATCCGTGCATTACTCCTTCTCCGATGCCGGCGGCATCTCCCCCAACGTGGTGCAGCCCACCGCAAAGCTCATCTACATGATCCGGGGCGAAACCGTCCGCACCGCCAAGGCCCTGCTGAAGCGGGTGGACAGCATTGCCCAGGGTGCCGCCCTGATGACGGAAACCACCGTCAGCCGCCGTCAGATTGACGGCACTGCCAACACCCTTTCCAACCGGGTTCTGGAGGCGCTGCTCTGCGACAATCTGAATCAGGCTCCCCTGCCCCGGTATTCCCCTGACGAGTGGGCCTACGCTCAGGCCCTGAAGGCCACCTTCGTCCCCGGTCCCCTTCCCGGGCAGGCCTCCGACAGCGATTGGACCGTCAAAAAATTCGTTCTGGAGCACACCGACGGTGGAAAGAAGGCCCTGAATGATTTTGTCATGCCCTATGTACCCTCCAACGCCTACGAGCCCGGCTCCACCGACGTTGGTGACGTCAGCTGGCTGACCCCCACTGCCCAGATTACCGCCGTCACCTGGCCCTCCGGCGCGCCCGGTCACTCCTGGCAGAATGTGGCCTGTGGAAAATCCGGCTTTGCTCACAAGGGAATGCTGCTGGCTGCCAAGGTTCTTGTCGGTGCTGCCGCCGACCTGATGACCAATCCCGCCCTGCTGCAAAAGGTCCGGGAGGAGTTCCAAGTCACCGCCGCCGAGGGTTACGACTGCCCTATCGGCCCCGAAGTGGTTCCCGGTCCTCAATCGACATAAGGAAAAGCTCCCCGTTGAATCGGGGAGCTTTTTTGTGGTTTCAGGCATAAACTGCGGCATCCGGAGGTTCAGCGGCAAATAAGGAGGCGCCCCCCCGGGGACGGGTGTCCCTACAGTAAAATTTTCGGAGCCGGGGCATCGGGGCACTTGCCTCTCCCAAAAGGAGAGGTGGTACAGAGAAGACCGTGACAGAAAAAACTTTCCCCTCTCAGCCCGAAATCACCAATTTCGGGCTGCCGGATTCACCGCTTTAAAACGCTGAGGTGCGACCGTTGGTCGCCCCTGCCTGCATCGTCAGAACCCTTATTCCAGTACGTGCTCCAGACCCATTTCCAGAATGGTCAGCACATGGTCATCCGCCAGAGAATAGAGAATATTTTTCCCCTCCCGGCGGTATTTAATCAGATGCATCTGCTTCAGAAGCCGCAGCTGGTGGGAAATGGCGCTTTGGGAAATCTCCACCTTTTCCGCGATTTCCGTCACACACAGCTCCTGCCGGGCAAGAAGGGACAAAATCTGCACCCGGGTGCTGTCCGCAAAGCCCTTGAACAGCTCCGCTATGGCCTCCATTGTTTCTTTGTCGGGTAAGCGCTCCATCCGGGCACCTCCTGTCTGTTTTTTCTTATTTTAACCCATTTGGGAGGAAATCGCAACCATTTTTTCCCGGATTGCCGCCGTAATGGGTGCCATTGTCTCCGGCTCCAGCTTTCTCAACCGCCGGTCATAGGTCAGCAGGCCGTTCAGCTCATCCTCCACGTCGGAAACCTGGGTATAGATGGCGGCGCAGAGCCCCCGGTCTATGGCGGGAAGCACCTCTTCCCGGTAGAGTCTGCTGATTCGCCCGTTCAGCTCCTCCAGTGTTTTGCAGCTTCCATAGCCGTAGGTTTTTTGCGGATTGAAGATGTGGCCCTCCACCCGGTAGGTTTTCCCGCCGAATTCCGACACGACCAGCGGCTTTTCGCCAGCACTGCTCAGCTTTATCCTGCGAAAATACACATGACGGCTGTCCACATCGGTCTTTTTTCTGCGGAACCAGCCGGAGGTGGTATCAATAAACCGGGTATCATCCAGCATCCGCAGGCGGTCATAGGCCCCATTCCCGTCGAACTGGCCCCAGCCCTCGTTAAAGACGGTCCACAGGCAGATACAGGGATGATTTTTCAGCTGCTCCACCGTTGCCGCCATGGCGTTCAGAAATGCCCGCCGGCAGGCCGGGTCTTCATGCCTTCTCCGGTCATCACGGCAGCTCTGGGCCCGGGGAAACAGGGTCGGAAGCACCGTATCCTCCAGATAATGGTAAGGGCCGTTGTTCACCATATCCTGCCAGACGATCATCCCCAGCTTGTCGCACTGATAGTAAAATTCCTCCGGTTCTACCTTGATATGCTTGCGCAGTGTGTTGAAGCCCAGCTCCTTCATTGCCAGAATATCGTCGGCGTAGCATTCAGGATCCGGCGGCGTGAACAGGCCATCGGGCCAGTAGCCCTGATCCAGCAGGCCATGGAAGAAATAGGGCTTTCCGTTCAGGCAAAGTCTGGGAACCCCGTCAAAATATCGGGTTTCCAGGCTGCGCAGGGCAAAATAGGATTCCACCCGGTCTTCCTCCGTCTCCACCACGAAATCGTAGAGATAAGGGTCCTCCGGGCTCCAAAGGCGGGGATTTTCCGGGGTGACGGTCGCCCTGCCTCCAACCAGAGGAAATTCTCCCAGCCCCGCCACCGTGACCCTGCCCGGCACATCCATGCCAATGTCAATGGTAACGCCGCAGCCCCGGTTTTGGATGGACAGGGTTTTGATGTACCTTTCCGGCACCCGCTCCAGCCACACGCTCTGCCAGATGCCGGAAACCGGTGTGTACCACATACCGCCCCGTTTTTCAGGCTTCACCTGCTTGCCGTAGGGGAAGGTTTTGTCATTCAGGTCGTCCCGGCACAGCAGCACAATCTGATTTTCCCCGGGAACCAAAGCGGTGGTGATATCAAAAGTCATGGCCTCATAGCCCCCGGCATGGCTGCCCAGGTATTTTTGGTTGACGTGGCATTCCAGCTTCTGGTCCGCCGCGCCGATGTGCAGCAGCACCCGGCCGGTTTCGTAGCTCTCGGGCAGTGTCACCCGACGGCTGTAGCAAAGGGTGGTCCCTTCTCCAAAATGCTCCCCAACCCCGGACAGGGTGCTTTCCGGGCAGAAGGGCAGGCGAACGCGCCCCGCTTCCCTGCCGGGAACGGAAAATTCCCACATTCCATTTAGATTCAGCCAATTGTCCCGGCGCATCTGAGGCCGGGGATACGCCTCCCAGCTGCTTGCCTCCCGGGGGCTTTTCAGGTTTTCCGGCATATTTTACCCTCCTGTCCGTTTTTTTCACTGTACCACACCGCAAAAAGCCTGTCAAGGCAGCATCATCCAATAAGTTTTTCGGAAAACCCTTTGCAAATGACCCAAAATGTGTTATAGTAAGCTGAGTTTACTATAAATAATTTTGCCCCTTTGGAAAATCTCCCGGCGGAGGCACAAACCCCGTGGATTTTTCCGGGCAAGCAATAAGAGAGGCGAATAAAATGGAAGATCTATCCAAAATTTCGGTAGTTCTGCCCTCCCTGGATCCGGATGAAAAGCTCACCGCCGTTGTGGACGGTCTGCTTGCCAACGGTTTTACCGATATCATTCTGGTCAACGACGGCAGCAAGCCCGAAAATGTCCATTATTTCATAGATGCAGCGGAAAAGCACCCGGAGGTCACCCTGCTGACCCACGAGGTCAACCGGGGCAAGGGCGCTGCCATGAAGACCGCGTTCCGCTGGTTCCTGGAAAACCGGCCCGACGGCTTCGGTGTCATCACCGTGGACGGCGATGACCAGCACCGCCCGGAGGATACCAGAGCCTGCTGCGAAAAAATGCTGGAGACGGGCCACTGCGTCCTGGGCTGCCGGGATTTCAACCAGGCCGATGTGCCTCCCAGAAGCCGCTTCGGCAACAAGACCACCTCCATGGTGTTCAAGGTATTTGTGGGCATGACCATCTCCGATACCCAGACCGGCCTGCGGGCCATTCCCCGGAAGGATCTGCTGGTTCTGTCTCAGGTTGCCGGTGACCGGTATGAATACGAGACAAACACCCTGCTTGCCATGAAGGACAATGCCATTGCCTTCGAGGAGGTCAAGATCCGCACGGTCTATATCGAGGAGAATGCCAGCTCCCATTTCCACCCCATCCGGGACTCCTGGCGGATCTACAAGCTGATTCTGGGGCACTTCTTCCGCTATACCATCAGTTCTCTCGTCTGCGCTCTGGTGGACACCGGCGCTGCGGCGCTACTGAACACTCTGCTGCTGACGGTTCTCTCCGATTTTTCCCTGACCGCCGCCACGGAGGTGGGTGCCCGGATTATTTCCTCGGTGCTGAATTTCTTCCTGAACAAGAGGCTGGTGTTCCGAACCAATATCTCCACCGGGAAGGCAATGCTCCGCTACTATTGCCTGGCGTTGCCCCAGATGGTGGCCCAGCTGGGACTCACCCACGCCTTCATCTCCCTGCTGAACATCTCCGACCGGGCCGTCGGTCTGCGGACTGCCGTCCATGTGGTGGTTATGTGCGTGCTGTATGTCATAAGCTACATGATCCAGCAGCGCTGGGTCTTCGCCCCCCAATCCAAGGAAAGTGAGGAAACAAAATGCTGACCATTCTGGAGCAGCTGGCTATCAGCTTTGATCTGCCCATACTGGACTGGATCCAGGCCCACCTGCGGTGCGGCTTTATGGATACCGTCATGCCCATCATCACCCTCTTCGGTGAGGCGGGTATTTTCTGGATCGCCTGCGCCGTGATCCTGATGATTCTCCCCAAGCATCGCAAAACCGGCATCTCCATGGGCCTGGCCCTGCTGATGGGTCTGGTGGTGTGCAATATGATCCTCAAGCCCTCCGTAGGCCGGATCCGGCCCTACGATTTCCAGTGGAAATACTATTCCCGTGAAATCACCCTTCTTATCAGTGCCCAGCACGACTTCTCCTTCCCCTCCGGTCACACCATCGCCTGCTTTGAGGCCTGCAGCGTGCTGATGCTCTGCAACAAGAAGCTGGGTATCCCCGCCACCATTCTGGCTGTTCTGGTATCCTTCTCCCGGCTGTACCTGTATGTTCACTATCCCACCGACGTGCTGGTTTCCGTTGTCCTCGGTGTTGCCTTCGGCTGCATTTCCTGCTGGATTGTCCACACTGCCGCCGATGCTTTCTCCACCCGCAAGGCCAGGCATAAGGCCAGGGAGAATCCGTAATGACGAAGGGGTTCTTTGATATCGACGTTACGTCGGACAAGGAGAATCAGCAGCAGGACTGCGCCTGTTTCCGCGCGGCTGTGCTGTCCCAGGCCCATGCCGCGGCCCTGGATTCCGCCGCTGATTCCACTGCCTCCCTTCTCAAGTCCGCAGGGCTGACGGGCGCTCTGCCCATCGTCACCAACATTCTGTATACCATTACGGTCATTGTTGTTTTCGGTATTCTTCGGGCACTGCCGGATGTGGGGCTGGCTAAGGCTATGGAAAATGCCCCCGGCCTTTTCTACGCAGCCATCGTTCTGGTCCTGCTCTCTCTCGTTCTGGGGCTTTACAAGCGCTTCCGGTCCTCCCGGGTCTTCCGGTCCGAGGAATTTCAGAGCATTCAGCGTCGTTCCGACGCAGCCATTGCCAGTGCCTTCACCTCCCTCGGTGTTCCCGGCGACGCGGCCCGGGTGGATGTGATCTGCGGTTGCTATAAACGCCGCAGGGACGCCCTCAAGTATGTATATGAAAAGGGCCGTTCGGACTTTGACAATCCCGAGATGCGGGTTTTCCTGGCAGACGGTGCTCTCCAGCTGGCAGACCCGCGGAACCGGTACGCCATTCCGCTAAGCCAATTGCAGGGCATCCGCAAAATTAACAAATCCATCCTTCTTCGGGGATGGAACAAGGACGTAGCGTGCGGAGAGGGCCGCTACAAAGCCTACAGGCTGACCCGAAACCAGAATGGCAGCATATCCGCCAAATTCTGCTACGCGCTGGATATTCTCCACGACGGTACCCTGTACACCCTCCGTTTCCCCTGCTATGAGCTTCCTGTATTTCAGGCCTACACCGGCCTGAAGGTCTCGGAGTAACCTTCCATAAAAACGGCAAAGGGCTTCCGCAATTTTGCGGAAGCCCTTTTTATTCCTTATTCCAGGCTCTTTAAGTAGGCAAGATTTCTGTCGATCAGCTCACAGCGCTGGGCCACGCAATCCCTGCTGCGAAGGGGATCCGCAGGGGTATTGAAGGCATAGTCCAGCAGCTTATCCACCGTGGTGGACGCCACATGGAGCCGGGTATCCGAGGAAGCATAGTAAATGTACAGCTCACCGTTGTCCCGGGCAATGGCACCGTTGGTAAAGACCACGTTGCTCACATCGCCCACCCGCTCCCAGTCTCTGGGGGCAATCAGGAAGCCGCCGGGCTCAGCAATGACCCGCCAGGGCTCCCGCAGATCCGTCACAAAGACATAGATCACATACCGCAGGCCGGCAGCCGTGTTTCGCACGCCGTGGGCAATGTGGAGCCAGCCCCGGTCCGTCCGGATTGGGGTTGCGCCCTCACCGTTTTTGCTCTCGGTTATGGTGTGGTAGCGCCGGGGGGAGGTAATGATTTCCTCATCTATGACCGGATGGGTGATATCCTCGCACAGGCCAAAGCCCACACCGCCGCCGGAGCCGGTCTCAATGAAATCGTCCATGGGACGGGTGTAGAAGGCGTACTTTCCGTTCACAAACTCCGGCAGCAGATCTACGTTGCGCTGCTGGGGGCTGCGCAATGTCACCAGATTGGGCAGCCGCTCCCATGTTTTCAGGTCTCTTGTGCGGACGATGCCCGCCGCCGCCACTGCGGCGGAAAGATCCGGGTTGGTCCTGTCCTTGCTCTCCGAGCAGAATACGCCGTAAATCCAGCCGTCCTGATGCCTGGTCAATCGCATATCATATACATTCGTTTCCTCCGGGCAAGTGTCCGGCAGCTCTATGGGCTTCTCCCAGAACCGGAAGCCCTCCACGGGGCTGTCACTTTCCGCCACGCCGAAAAAGCTCTTGCGGTCGTTGCCCTCAATCCGGGCCACCAGATAGTATTTTCCGTTCAGCTCAATGGCACCGGAATTGAATACGGCATTTACGCCCAGCCGCTCCATAAAATAGGGATTGGTCCGGGGATTCAGGTCAAAGCGCCAGGTCAGGGGAATATGCTCCCGGGTCAGGACGGGGTTCTCCCATCTGTCATAGATCCCGTTATAGAAACCGGTCTTCCGGTTTTCGGCGGAAAGCAGCGCCTCCTGCTTTTCCTTCAGGCAGTCATACATCGGATGCAGCTTACACATAAATTTCCGGGTCCCTCCTTATCAGTTCCATGCACATTCTTCCATTGTGATAGGGGCATTTCCAGGGCTCAACGATGGGCTTCTCCGGGTCGGGTCTGCCGAATTTGTCCACGCACCAGAACCACTCGCTACCCGGGCGCTTGTCCACCAGATTCCGCTGAATAAACTGCCAGGTCTTTCCCGCAGCCTGACGGTAGCGCTCTTCCCCGGTTTTCTCCCACTGGTGCACCAGGCCAACCACCGTTTCCGCCTGGACCCACCAAATCCGTGTTTCATTCACCGTCCCCCGGTCACATTCATTGGCCAGAGAATCACAGCTCCACGCGGCTTCATAAACCGCCTGGGCCATCTGCCGGTTGATCTGCCGGATTTTTTCGGACAGCTCCGGTTTTTCCAGCAGCCCGCAGCCCCAGTCCATGAGCCAGCTGGACTCAATATCGTGACCGTAGCTGTACAGGTCGATAATAGAGCGGTAAGCACTGTCAAAGAACACCAGCTGGCGCTTTTTCTCCGGGCACCATATCTTTTCCGCGTAGATATTCAGAATCCGCTCCATCGCCCGGCCCACTGCCGCTCCGCCGGCGGCCTGATAAAGGCCGGAATAGCCCTCAAAGACATGGAGCAGCGTATTCATGGTTTTTTCTGCCATGACTCCGTTCTCACTGAGCTTTTCATTGCTCTCCGGCCCCCAGTCTCTGGTAAATGCCTCCAGATAGCCGATTTCATCGGTGCAGTGCTCCTCAATGCAGCGGAAAATGGCATTTGCCATATCCAGCGCGTCCTGCTTCCCGGAGAGCCGGTAGTAGGCGGACAGGGCATAGATGGCAAAGCCCTGATTGTATGTATGCTTGGTGGTGTCCAGGGGCTTTCCGTCCCAGGTCATGCTCCAGTAGATGCCGCCGTATTCCCTGTCGATGCAGTGCTCCATCAGAAAATCATAGGCATGATCCGCCTCCCGGCGCAGCTCCTCCCGTCCGGTCAGCATTGCCGCCTCCGAGAAGAACCAAAGAATCCGGCTGTTCAGGATGCAGCCCTTGGGGGCCCGCCTGTCCAGCTCCAGGCCGTAGCTCATATAGCCGTAATATCCGCCATGGACCGGGTCATGAAGTTTCATCCAGAAGGCAGCAATCCGCTCCAGCTCCGCGGCAGCGGCTTCCGATATTCTTTGCATACTTTCCCTCCTTAAATTAAGTAAGGTATTTGCTAAATTAAGTATAATTTAGTTGTAAAATAAAGTCAATCTTTTTCTCGCACCGGTTGTTCTTTTTCTGTTTATCTGCTAGAATAAGCTTCAGAAGGGGAAGCATCCCCACCCATTTAAAGGAGGAACCGCCATGCATTCCACCGCTTCCACCCCCATGCTGGGCGCCGCCTATTACCCCGAAGCCTGGCCCGAAGATCAGATTGCCCCGGATATTGCCGCCATGATCCGTTCCGGCATCACCGTGGTCCGGATTGGAGAATTTGCCTGGAGCAAGATGGAACCCCGGGAGGGGGTCTTTGTCTTTGACTGGCTGCACCGGGTCATCGATCAGCTGGAGAAGGCCGGGATTTCCGTAATTCTGGGAACTCCCTCCGCCACGCCTCCCATCTGGCTGGAGGAGTTGGACCCGGAAATGCGGCTGCTGGATGACCAGAATCTCCGGCATGACCACGGCGGCCGCCGCCACTGCTGCTCCAACAATCCCACCTATGTCCGCTACAGTCTGAGAATTGCCGAGGCAATGGCCCGGGAATTTGGAGACCATCCCAATGTGATTGGCTGGCAGATTGACAACGAAATCGCCGCCTTTGACTACGGTTGCTTCTGTCCCCACTGCATTACCCTGTTCCGGGAGCATCTGAAAAAGCGCTACGGTACCATTGAAAATCTGAACCGGCGCTGGAATCTGAATCTGTTCAGCCAGGAATACGCCGACTTTGACCAGATTCCCCAGCCCAGGCCCCACACCTGGCACAGCCCCCACCTGAAATATGAATGGGCCACCTTCCACGCCCAGTCCCACATCCGCTTCATCCACGCCCAAGGAGAAATTCTCCACAAATATACCCACGCCCCGGTGGGAACGGACATGATGCCCGTTTTCAATCAGGATTACGAGGCCATGAACGCCCCGCTGGATGTGGTGCAGTTCAATCATTATGAGGACGAATTCACCCTCTGGCGGGATTCGTTCTGGTTCGACTTCATGCGTGGCCTGAAGGACCGGCCCTTCTGGGTCACGGAAACCGCCACCTGCTGGAACGGGGCCACCAGCACCCCCTCCAATCTGAGGCCCTACGGCTTCTGTCAGGCCAACTCCTGGCTGCCCATCACCCTGGGTGCCCAGGCCAACCTGTACTGGCTCTGGCGGCAGCACTGGGCAGGCCATGAGCTGATGCACGGCGCGGTGCTCCATTCCTCCGGGCGGCCCATGCACATTTTCGGTGAGGTGCAGCAAATTGCCGCGGATTACGCCAAATGTTCCGACTTTCTCTCCGGCACCCGGGTCAAGCCGGATATGGCCCTGATGGTCAGCTCCACCTGCGACTATCTGATGAAGCAGCAGGAGGTCGTATGGGAGCCGGACGGCCATCAGTGGGAGACTGCCTACACAAAGCGGCTGTACATGGTCCACCGGCCTCTGGTGGAAATGGGAATCCGGCCCGATGTAATCCCCACAGGAAAGGACCTGGATTCCTACCGGCTCCTGTTCACCCCCTTCCTGCTGACCATGGAGGAAAAGGATCTCCACCGGCGGCTCCGGGCGTGGGTGGAGGCAGGCAGCACCTGGATTGCCGGACCCATGTGCGACATCCGGGACGACATCGGTGCCCACTATATCGACAGGGAAACCGGCATTCTGGAAGCCCTGACCCGCTCCGTGCTTGCCTATCAGGTGCCGGATTCCGACCACCGTACCACCCTTTCCTGGGCGGATTCCAGTCCCTTCCGGGCCGAGCGCTGGCTCCAGCTTTTCGACGCGCCGGAGGATGCGGAGGTTCTCGTCTCCGTCACCGCAGGTTATCCCACTCTGGAAGGTAAGGCCGTGGTATTCTCCGTCCCCCTGGGCCGGGGACACATCATCGTGCTGGGCACCATTCCCTCCCCGGAGGACTGTCAGCGCCTGATGGCATACGCCCAGACTCTCAGCGGCACCTCCCGGCTGTCCATCACGGGAAGCGTTGCCGCCGCCCGCCGGGAGGGACCGGCAGGCCGGGGCATCACTGCTACGGAGTACGCCGGAAAGCCGGCTTCCATCCATCTTGACGGCACCTACAGAGATCTCATCACCGGGGAAGCCCATTTCGAGGACCTTTCCCTGAAACCCTGGCAGACCGTTGTCCTCCGGAAGGAAGAGTGATTCTGAAGCCCATTCCCCGGTCTCTCCTCCCCCTCCGGGCTGACGGACCAGGCTGCGAAACGAACCGGCTTCCACGCACTACCGGAAGGTCTCACGCCTTCGGCAAATCCCAAAAAAGCAGAAATATCCCGGGCCTGATTCTTTACCTTCAGGCCCGGGATATTTTTCACCTTCAATCGCTTTTACACAGAATCCCGACGGATGAACTTGCCCCGGATGACCGTATTTCCCTTGTCGGTCTGCTCTCCACGGATCCGTCCGATGAGCTGCTGGGCCACTGCCCGGCCCATTTCCTCCACGTTGACCCGGTAGGTGGTCAGCTGAGGGGTACACAGCTGGGCATAGTAGTAATCATCGTAGCCCACCACCGCCACGTCCTCCGGGACCCGGTAGCCCTCCCGCTTCAGCCGGGTCACCAGATTATAGGCCACCTCGTCACAGTTGCACACAAAGGCCTGGGGCATTTTCTCCGGGAAGCGCAAGGGCAGGTAGACATTGTTCTCATCCCGGTCCTCCAGCACCCACTCCATCCGCAGGGGCTGTCCCGCCCCCAGCAGGGCCTTGGTATATCCCAGGAAGCGGTCCATAATGGAGGAGGTGGCATGAATGCTTCCCACGAAGCCGACCTCCTTCCTGCCGCTCTGGATCAGGTGGCTGGTCAGCCGGTAGCCTCCCGCCGTATTGTCACTGATGACCGCGTGGGCATCCAGGTCATCGTCGTAAAAGTCCAGCAGCAGATAGGGCAGACCGCTCTTTATCATAGCCCGCAGGTAATCCCGGGAAATTTCGCCCATAAAAATCAGGCCATCCACCTTTTTATTCTGGATCATGGCGGGAACCACGCAGTTGTGCTCCGCCTCTGTGGAAACGATGTCCAGCAGAGCGGAGTAGCCATAGGAATTGAAGCACATCAGCACATGGCGGTACAAATTGGAGTAGAAGGTATTGTCCGCAAAGAAGCGGTCCGCCACCAGAATGCCGATATTGCCGGACTGGCTGGCAGCCTTCTCCTGGGGCTTGGAGCGCAGGGGCACATAGCCCATTTCCTGGGCCAGATCCAGGATTCGCTGACGCATTTCGTCGCCCACGCCCTCCTTGCCGGACAGGGCCTTGGATACCGACACCACGCTGACCCCAAGGGCCTGGGCAATGTCCGCCATTCGCACTTTTTTGTCCATGGTAGTTTCCTCCGGTAGGTAATTTAACTGCTATTTACTTAAATATAACCCTCCCAATCCATTTTGTCAAGTCCTCCCCCACCAACCGGACAAAAAGGAATGATTACAGGTGCCATGTGATACATTTCCCGGGATTTCGTCTTGATTTTACCGTAGGGATTTGGTAGGATTAAGCTAGAGAATTTTTGAGGAGGACAGCTTATGGATACCCTTTCTCTGTATCAGCTTTGGTTAGCGAATGCCGTTGAGGACCCCGATCTGCACGACGAGCTTTCCGCTCTGGATCCCGTGGCTGACGCTGCCGCCATCAACGACCGCTTCTACCGGAATCTGGAATTCGGCACCGGCGGCCTGCGCGGTGTCATCGGTGCGGGCACGAACCGCATGAATATCTATGTCATCCGGCGGGCCACCCAGGGCCTTGCCAACTATCTGAAATCCACCACTCTGCCCCAGAGTGTTGCCATCGGCTACGACAGCCGGATCAAGAGCGACCTGTTCGCCCGGGAGGCTGCCCGGGTGCTGGCTGCCAACGGCATTACCGCCTGGCTGTATCCCCGGCTGGAGCCCACCCCCGCTCTGAGCTGGGCCGTGCGGCATCTGGGCTGCGGTGCGGGCATCTGTGTCACCGCCAGCCACAATCCCGCCAAGTACAACGGCTACAAGGTTTACGGTGCCGACGGCTGCCAGATCACGCTGGAAGTCGCCGCCGCGGTTCTGGACCAGATCAACCGGGTGGATATGTTCACCGGTGTCCGTTACTGCACCCAGTCCGAGAATATCCGCACCATTCCCGAATCCTGCCTGGAGGCCTTTCTGGACGCTGTGCAGGCCCAGAGCGTAGCCGGTCCCGGCAAGCTGGACCTGAAGGTGGTCTACACCCCGCTGAACGGTGCGGGTCTGGAATGCGTCACCAAAATTCTGAAGCGGATTGGCATTACGGATGTGACCGTCGTGCCGGAGCAGGAAAAGCCCGACGGGAATTTCCCCACCTGCCCCTACCCCAATCCCGAAATCCGGGAGGCCATGGAGCGGGGTCTTGCCCTGTGCCGGGAGCTGAAACCCGACCTTCTGCTGGGCACCGATCCGGACTGTGACCGGATGGGCGTAGCCGTCCCCCAGGGCGATGACTACCGGCTCATCACCGGAAACGAAATGGGCGTTCTTCTCTTTGATTATATCTGCCGCAAACGACTGGAAAACGGCACAATGCCCGCCAATCCCATTGCCGTCACCACCATTGTCTCCACCGATATGGGCGATGCCATTGCCCGGGAATACGGCGTTGAGCTGCGCCGGGTCCTGACCGGCTTCAAGTTCATCGGTGAGCAGATCGCCCTGGTGGAGGCGGAGGGCCATCCTGAGCGCTATATTTTCGGCTTTGAGGAAAGCTACGGCTATCTGTCCGGCTCCCACGTCCGGGATAAGGACGCAGTGAACGCCTCCATGCTCTGCTGCGAAATGACCGCCTGGTACCGCGCCCAGGGCATGACGCTGGCGCAGGCCATTGACGAACTGTACACCAAGCACGGCACCTACCGTAACGATCTGGCCTCCTTCACCTACGAGGGTGCCGACGGTATGAGAAAAATGCAGTCCATTATGAACACCCTGCGCACCGCCGCTCCTACAGATCTGGCTGGCGAGCCGGTGCTGAAGACCCTGGACTATCAGCTGGGCGAAAGCGGTCTGCCCAAGTCCAACGTTCTGGAGTTCCAGTCTGTCGGCTCCAAGATTCTGGTCCGTCCCTCCGGCACGGAGCCCAAGATCAAGGTCTATCTGTCCAGCCGGGCAGACTCCATGGAAGCTGCCGCGCAGCGCAATCAGGACATTCTCCGGGCCATTTCTGCCGGTTATCTGAACTGAAAATACACCAATCTATTTTGAAAGGAGCCTTTTATGGCTAACGTATACTATGGCGCGCTGGAAGCCGGCGGAACCAAAATGGTCTGCGCCATCGGCGATCACCAGGGCAATATTCTCCACCGCATCAGCATCCCCACCGGCACCCCTGCCGATACGATGCCCCCCATGATTGAATTCTTCCGCTCTCACAACATCGCCGCGCTGGGCATCGGCTGCTTCGGCCCTGTGGATCTGGACAAGTCCTCCCCCACCTATGGTCATATCACCACCACGCCCAAGCTTGCCTGGACCAATTACCCCATCGTGCAGGTCTTCCGGGAGGCGCTGGGTGTTCCCGTCGGCTTCGATACCGATGTCAACGCCGCGGCATTGGGTGAAGCCACCTGGGGCTGCACAAAGGATGTGGACAACAGCATCTATATCACCATCGGCACCGGTGTGGGCGTTGGCGTCATCGCCAACGGTAAGCCCTACCACGGCATGATTCATCCTGAGGGCGGTCACATTCTGCTGGGCCGTCACCCCCAGGATCCCATGGTCGGCTCCTGCTGCCCCTTCCATGAAAACTGCATGGAGGGTCTGGCTGCCGGTCCCTCTCTGGAAAAGCGCTGGGGCGTAAAGGGTGCCGAGCTCTCCCAGCGGCCTGAGGTCTGGGAGCTGGAGGCATATTACATCGGTCAGGCCGTTACCAACTATATCATGACCCTCTCTCCCCAGCGGATTATTCTGGGCGGCGGTGTCATGCATCAGGACTGCCTGCTGCCTCTGGTACGCCGGGAGGTTTCCCGGCAGGTCAACGGCTATATTCGCGGCAAGGGCATGGACGATCTGGAGCACTATATCGTCGGTGTCAGCCTTAACGACAATCAGGGTGTCATGGGTGCTGTCAAGCTGGCCATGGACGCTTTAAAGGAACAGGAGGAACAGGCATGAGCGGAATTATTTTAAAAATGCAGCCCATTTTTCAGGAAAAGATCTGGGGCGGCAGCCGTCTGCGCACCGTATTTGACTATCCCATCCCCAGCGACAGCACCGGCGAGTGCTGGGCCATCTCCGGTCATCCCGGCGGTGACTGTCCCGTCGCCAACCCGGAATTCGCCGGTGAAACCGTAGGCTCCCTGTGGAAAAAGCGCCCCGAGCTTTTCGGTAACACCCCCGGGGACATCTTCCCCCTGCTGATTAAAATTATCGATGCCCGGGATGATCTTTCCATCCAGGTTCACCCGGACGATGCCTATGCCGCCGTCCACGAAAACGGCTCTCTGGGCAAGACCGAGTGCTGGTACGTTCTCGACTGCGACCCGGATGCCACCATTATCGTCGGTCACAACGCCGCCTCCCGGGAGGAAATGGCCCGAATGGTTGCTGAGAACCGCTGGACGGAGCTGCTTCGGGAGATTCCCATTCACAAAGGCGATTTCTTCCAGATCGACCCCGGCTGTCTGCACGCCATCAAGGGCGGCACGCTGATTCTGGAAACCCAGCAGTCCAGCGATGTCACCTACCGTTTCTACGATTACGGTCGTCTTCAGGACGGCAAGCCCCGGCAGCTCCACATTGAGAAGAGCCTTGCCGTTACCACAGCCCCCTTTGTCCCCGCCTGCCCCGCTCAGGAGGTATTCTCCCAGGGCGATGCCCAGGTGACCCACCTGGTTTCCTGCCAGTACTACAGTGTCTACCGGGCTGTCCTCAAGGGAACCGCCCAGTGGAACTGGGACAAGCCCTTCGTAAACATCAGCATTCTCAACGGTGAGGGTACCCTGGATGGAACCCCCGTCCGCAAGGGTGACCACCTGCTGCTGACCGCCAACTACGGCCCCATGAAGGCCGAGGGCAATCTGGAATTCATTTACTCCCACCTGTAATAAAGCATCCCCAGGATCCATGGATCCTGGGGATATTTTTATTCCGGGAAAATAACGTCCATTTCACCGTCCAGCGTCCGGCTCACGCCCTCCGGCAGCTCCAGCAGATCACCGCCGCGAACCGAAAGGGGGCCGCAGGTACCAAAGCCCTCCCGGATATAGACCCATTCACAGTCCCCGGGCAGCTGCCAGGGGCCGTCCACCCGGTGCTCCCGCCCCGCGGGAGCCGTCTGCGGTCTCCGGACACCAATCCGGCGCTCCGCCTTCAGGCTGGCACCCCGGGTTGCGATCAGCTCCTGATACCAATAGGAGGAATCCTTCCGAATCCGCCGCTGGGTCTCAAAATCCACATAAATCAGGCCAAACCGGTCCCGGAAGCCCAGATTCCACTCAAAATTATCCGTCAGCGTCCACTGGAAATAACCCCGGATATCCACGCCCTCATCCATAGCGGTGCGCATAGCCAGAATATAGCGGTTGAGAAAATCGATCCGCTGGGGATCATGGACACCGCCATCACAGCTGACCACATCCTTGCAGCACATACCGTTTTCCGTCACATAAATCGGCAGCTTATACCGCTCATACAGGAATTTCAGGCCCCAGCGGAAGCATTCCGGGGTGACAGGCCAGAAATTTCCGGTAATGGGAAAGCCCGGCTGGCGATCCACATAACGGGGCTCTCCGTTTTCGTCGGCCTCCAGCATGATGCCGTTGTAAATATTCTCTCCCATGAAGTCCAGAGGCTGGCTGATGAGCGCCATATCCGCCTCGGTGATCTCCGGCAGGTACTCGGCGTATTTCTTCAGGCCGTCCTCCGGGTATTTCCCCAGGAATACCGGGTCTGAAAACCAGGGAACATTCCATGTCCAGTTGTTCAGGTCCTCCGGGCACCGGAACAGGTACTTCCGGCAGGCATCAATGTCCGCCTGGGTCTCAGTTTTGGGATAAACCATGCCGCAGGTTGGCGCATAGCCCACCTGAATGGGCTGCTTTGCCTTCTCCCGCAGGGCTATTACGCCCGCGCCGTGGGCACGAAGCACATTGTGCACCATCTGGAACATCTGCTTCTGGTTAAAGGGGATTCCCGGGGCGTGCTCACAGTGCAGATGAGCAATGCCCGTAAAGCACTGGGGCTCATTCAGGGTTATGAACCGGGTCACCCGGTCGGAAAAGGCCTCCGATACCACACCGGCATATTCCGCGAACCACTGGATGCTTTCCTCCCGGAGCCAGCCGCCCCGGTCCTGCAGCGCCTGGGGGTAATCCCAGTGGTAGAGGGTGATGTATGGCTCAATTCCCGCCTCGAGCAGCGTGTCAATCACGTCGTTGTAAAACCGGATTCCTTCGGGATTAACCCGCCCCACGCCCTCCGGCAAAATCCGGGACCAGCTCAGGGAGAAACGGTAAGCCTTCACGCCCATCTGCTTCATGAGGGCGATATCCTCCCGGTAATGGTGATAAAAGTCACAGCTGACATCGCCGGTATCGCCGTTTAATACATGGCCCCCCTCATGGCAGAACCAGTCCCAGATACTCTCGCCCCGTCCGCCCTGATTCCAGGCGCCCTCGATCTGGTAGGCGCTGGACGCGCAGCCCCAGACAAACTCCTTATCAAACATACTGTCTCCTTATGCTCCAATGACGGATACCAGATAAAAGGGCACCGCGTCGTTTTCATGGGTTTGTGTAACGGTCACACAAACCGTGTGCTCTCCGGGGGTCAGGCCCTCCGCCACCGTGTCCAGCCACAGGCAGTCGCCCCAGGTTTCCTGGAAATTGCCGTCCAGGGTCATAGCCGGTCCGTCATCCACGGTAATCTGGGCAATGGGTGTGGGCTTGACCACGGATTTGCGGTACTGTACGCCGATGCAGCGTCCCCGCACCCGGAAGGTAATGCTGTCGCCGGTATTCCAGGCAGTAAAGCCCCGGCGGAAGCACTGGGTGATGTGCTCCTGTGGTGTTTCATCCGCCACAAAGCCCCGGCACACCGGCTGGCTGTTGTGATTCCGGTAGCGGACACTGGTTTCATACAGGTTTGGTGTGATGGGCTCCGGCAATTTTGCGGAATCCGGCTCCTCCCGGGGCGCAAGGCGGATTTTCTCCAGCGCATGACAGATCACCCGGGCTACCAGCTCGTGGCCCGCGTCATTGGGATGCAGGTCATCGGGGGTGATATCCCGGTTCTTCATTTCGCCCCGGCAGAGAGCCGCGTAGATGGTGCTCTTCATGCTGACGCTGGGCACTCCATAGTGCCGTGCCACCTCCAGGTGTACCTCCTCGGCGCTGATACCGGTATCGTAGCAGACATTGTTCATCAGCAGCAGTGCCTTGTTCCTGCTCAGGATCCTGCGGACCAGGCCCTCATAGGTCTGCTGAAAATGGGGGGTATTTTCATCGTTGACGCTGAATTCCGTCAGCACAAAGTCCGGCTCGCAGCACAGAAGGTCCTCCTCCACCCGGGCCACGCCAAACTGAGAGCTGGTGCCGCCGATACCTGCGTTGATGAAGCGGAAGCGGGCCTTCGGGAACGTCTGCTCCCACCATCGGTATACCCGGAACGCATAGCATTTCTCCGGAGTGGACGCAAGGGAGCCCTGGGTAATGGAGCCGCCCAGGAAGCCCAGGGTAATCTCCTCCCCTGCCTCTGCCCGGGCCATTACCGCCTGGATTTTTCCCCAGTGTCCCCGGTTGACCATACCCTTTTCAAATTCAATCATACACTTTACCCCCATACCTCCGGCAGAGCCTGAATAAAGGCACTGAGCTCGTCGGCCATTTTCTCTGCCTCCGGAATGCGGATATGACCATGGGTGCCGGAGCCATTGTTGCTGTAGAGGAAATGATGGATTTTCTCATCTCCCAGGCTCCTCCAAACCTGGTCAATGGCATCATCCCAGCCGGGATGATGGTTGAGAATGGTGGTTGCCAAAATAATATGTGCCTTCGGATACGTTTCCCGGAGGGTTCTCACAAAAGCGCAGTAATGATTTTTCCAGTTCTCCGCCTTTTCTCCCTGAGGGTCCCGGGCCATATAATCGTCAGGATGGCTGTCGTTCTGACCGATCGCCACAATGACCACATCCGGCACATAGCGACTGAAATCCCAGGGCTTTGTGGGGGTGATCTGGTCGTTGTACTGGAGCTTATCGTAGATTTCCTCCATGCCCTGATAGTCCGGCCCATGGAACCATCCGGTATCCGCCATCAGTGCCGCACCGCCCTGGGCAATATCATGCAGCTGGGCGTTGAGCCGCCGGGCCGTGCACCAGGAATAGGACCAATAGCTGTTGGACAGCTCTCCGTTGTGGGGCGGGTCCACCTGACCGCAGAAATCCACCGCCTCGGAAACCTCACCGGCGGAAACGCTGTCACCATAGACCTCAATTTTCCGGTCAGGTAGCGGGTCCGGGGCAGAAATCACGGCATTCTCCGCAAAAATCAGGCCGTGGAGCTGCACCACATGGCAGCTGTCCATCCGTTTGAACAGGAGCAGCTCATGCTTCCCGTCCTTCAGACCTTCACCCAGGGTCAGAATCTCCCGTCCCTGGGGTGCAAGCTTAATTTTGGTCTGAACACCATCCAGAATCACGCCCAGATAATTGTCCCAGCAGCCCCGGAAATTGGTCACCTCCGCCCGGACAAAGCTGCCGGTGAAACGCACCCGCAGGCAGGTGCAGGCATAGATCCAAACCGGATTTTCCGGGTCCTCCCAGTCGATCCGGCCCATATATTGCAGTGCCGGATGATTTGCCGGGATCCGTTTTTCATTTGACACAGGATCGCTTCCCTTCTTTTTCGCCATCATGTGGCGCATTTCTTACAAAAACGCGGGCCTGCCCTGAGGGCAAGCCCGCGTCCGCGCTGCTTATCTCTTGCCCAGCTCGGTATCGTCCTGGGAAACCTTACTGTGGGATTTGATATAGTCCACGATTTCATCCAGCTGGGTAAAGGCCAGACCCACATAGCTGTCCGCACAGCCGTAGTAGAGGGCAATCTTTCCGCTCTCACTGTCGTGGATTGTGGCGCAGGGGAATACAACATTGGGAACAAAGCCCCGCTCTTCATACCACTTTTCCGGGGTCAGCAGGAAATTCTCACACCGGTAGAGCACCCGGGAGGGCTCATTGATATCCAGAATAGCGCCGCCGATGGAATAGACGAAGCCATTGCAGGTGCCGCTGACACCGTGATAGAACAGCAGCCAGCCCTCGCTGGTTTCAATGGGTGCCGCGCCGCCGCCGATCTTGACGGACTCCCACCAGTTGCCGTTGCGGCCCATCACATGGCGGTGCTTGCCCCAATAGGTCATATCCGGGCTTTCGCTGAGGAAAATGTCACCGAAGGGGGTGTGACCGGAATCGGAGGGACGGCTGAGCATCATGTACTTGCCGTTGATCCGCCGGGGGAACAGCACCGCGTTCCGGTTAAAGGGAATGAAGGGATTCTCAATGCGTACAAAATGCTTAAAGTCCGTGGTCTTTGCCACACCGATGGAAGCACCGTAGAAGTCCTGGCACCAGATGATGTAATAAGCATCCTCAACCTTCACCAGCCGGGGGTCATAGGCATAATAGGGCATGAAGGGCTTGCCGTCCTCGTCCACGAAGGGGATTTTTTCCGGTTCAAATTCCCAGTGGATCGCGTCCTGGCTCCAGCCAAGGTAAATATAGGGAATGCCGTTGGTTTGCTCGCCCCGGAACACGCCGACAAATTTATCCTCATAGGGCATGACAGCGCTGTTGAAGATCCGGGCTACGCCCTCAACGGGATTGCGGTCAATAATGGGATTCTCGGAATAACGCCAGATGGGTGCTCCCTTCAGGCCCTCCGGCTTTTCCTGCCAGGGTACATTGGGCACTGGGGGACTGATCATTTTCACCTTAGTCATATTTCCTCCTATTGATAATACCACTTCTGCGCTTCCTCAGAGCCGGGCTCCGGCACAGGCGATGCCTCCAGCAGCACCGGCTCCATCGAAAATGTTGCCAGCCAGATTCCCAGGCCCGGGAAAACAAGCAGTCCCCAGGGCATCAGGTACACAGCCAGCGCCACTGTTGCAGAAAGCAGAAGCAGCAGAATTGTCGAAATGAAATGGCGGGCCATCAGCACCGCCGACATACGAAACAGCGAAAATTTTCCTGTCGCAAACCGCGACATACAGGCAAACAGATAAATGGCATCCGCCAGGGTAATCAGCACCAGAAAATAAAACAGGTACAACACCGGAAGCGGGATACTGGCATCCTTGTAGATGTAAACACAATCGATGACCAAAAAAGCAAGCACGGCCCCATAAATCAGCGTAAAGCAGGCCGACTGTCTGAAATTGGACCGGAAGGAGGAGAAAAACTCCGAAACCACCTTACCGGTTTGATGGCGCACACATTTCGCCGCGGCATAGTAGGCAGCGGTGCAGGAGGCGCCGATGGTAATGACCGGGATACAGCACAGGATCCACAGTACACTGATGAGCAGCATATTCCACAGGAAATTCATCACTCTGGCATAGGGCCCATTGAGGGAAAACAGATCCTGAAACAAACCATATCCTCCTTTTTCTATACCCGCCCCCGGTTTCCCGGGGGCGGGACTGCCAATCACTCAGCAGGTGCCTTCAGCTGTATCAGCCGAAGTATGCGTCAATTGCCGCCTGGAACTCGTTCTTGTAGGTCTCAACGAACTGAGCGGCGGTCATGCTGCCGTTAATCAGGCTCTCCAGGTCCCACTGCACGCCCAGGTTGGGATACAGGTCGAACTGTTCCTTGGAGCCCATGTCAAACATAACGTCGTAGTTATCGTACTGAATCTGCTCTTCCTTAGCGGTGGAAGCATACCACCACCACATGGTCTCGATATCGTCACGCAGCTCGATATCATCGCAGTACCAGTTGGTCAGCATCTCGAACACATTGTAAACCAGCTCGGGATCCTCAACACCAACGGGGATGAACCAGAAGGAGCCGCCGGTCAGCTCGCCCTTGTTGGTGTCCTTGTTGCCGCTGTAGCCCACGGGCCACTGTACATAAACGGTGTCGAAGTCCAGGGTAACGCCGGTGGAGCCATCCCAGTCATAGTCAGCATTGGAGGCAGCGATCCAGGCAGCGCTGGGCCAGAAAGCAACATGGCCATTGCGGTAGCTGAAGCGCATCACATCGCCGTTGTCTTCCCAGGTGTAGGGCTCACAGACGTTGTAAACATTGTACAGGTCGGAATAGAACTGCAGAGCTTCGGTAACGGCATTGGAATCCAGGGTCTGGGTATCGCCGGAGGCGATGGAAGCGCCGTTGGACAGCATCAGCTGACGGACAACGTCTTCCTTGAAGCCGGTGAAGCCATACTGATCGGTAACGCCGTCGCCGTCGGTATCCTGGGTCAGGGTCTGGCAGTATTCAACGAACTTGTCCCAGGTCCACTCACCCCGGGCATACAGCTCGCGGGGATCCTCCAGACCGGCATCTTCCAGCATCTGCTTGTTGAAGGCCAGAGGATAGGTATCGGCAACCACGTTCTCACCACGGACCTGCTTCATCAGGCAGGCCTTGCCGTCGCCCAGGTCCAGGTAGTTCAGGTCCTGCTGGGTGCTCAGCACGTCAGCATCGCCGGGCAGGATGGTCTTCAGGTCCACAGCCAGGTTGTTCATGGCGGCGGGGATACCCATGGTCAGGTCGCACATATAGATGTCGCAGTCGGGGGTACCAGCCAGGATGGAGTTGTTGATGGACTCGGTGATACCGGTGTAGGTCAGGTTCACATACTGGAACTCCACGTTGTAGGTCTCTTCGATCTTCTTAACGATGTCGAAACGCATCTGGTCAGCCTCGGAGCCAACATAGGCGGGGTCATCTTCCAGGGCAGTGTGGGTGGAGTCATAGTAGATATCCCACCACAGGCCGATGGTGATCACGCGCTTTTCGCCGGAGTTGCTGTTCTCGCCGCCAGCCTGAGGCTGGGAATCGCTGGGAGTGGTGTCGCCATTTTCAGAGCCGCCTGCGCAGGCTGCCAGAGAGAAAACCATCATAACAGCCAGCAGAACTGCCATGAACTTCTTAAACATATTCATTATATTTCCTCCTGTTTATAAGTTGGAATATCTGTCCAGGGAAGGGTTACTTCGCGGTACCGATGGTAACGGTGAAGACTTCCCAGCTTCCGCTTGCCTCAAACTGCAGCATGGTGCCCCAGGTGGAGACGTCTTCGCCGCAAACCGCAGCGATCTGCTCGTAGGGAATCTGGAGCGTGGAGCCGTTGCTGATGGGAGTCACGCCGTTATCGGCATTGATGCGCTTCCAGCCGGCAGTAGCCCCGGGCAGGACTGCCCACAGGTCGCCGTTGTCGGAGGTATACTTAACCTCAATGACGGAGCCGGGAGCCATGAGAGCCCACTGCTCAGCGGTCAGCTCAAAGCCGTTCTGTGCCCAGCCGTCGCCGGTGCAGGCAAAGCCTTCAATTTCGGTGCCGTTCGCAACGTCAACGAAGTAGGAGGTAACGAGGGAGATGGAGAAGACTTCCCAATCGCCATCGGACTCCAGCTGCATCCGTGCGCCCCAGGTGGAGGTATCCTCGCCCAGGACTGCAGCGATCTGCTCGTAGGAGATCTGCATGGTGGTACCGTCGCAGGCCGCGGTCTGCTGCTCAATGCGCTGCCAGCCGGCTGCGGAGTCGGGCATGACGATCCACAGATCGCCGGTAGCGGAAGTGGTGGTATACTTGACCTCGATCATGGTGCCGGGAACCAGGGCAGCAATCATTTCCTCAGTCAGGTCGATGCCATCCTGATACCAGCCGGTGCCGGTGATGGAGCCTTCATACCATGCGGTCTTAGTGGCAGAGGTAACCAGACCGGAAGCCTGGCCGACCTTAACGGAGTAAACCTCCCAGTCGCCGGAGGACTCGCACTGCAGTCTTGCGCCCCAGGTGGAGGTATCTTCGCCCAGGATTGCAGCAATCTGCTCAAAGGAGATCTGGCAGATGTTGCCGGAATTGTTGGTGGGAGCAGTCTGCTGCTCGATTCGCTGCCAGCCGGCTGCGGAGTCGGGCATGACGATCCACATATCGTTGGCGGTGGAGCTGAACTCGATCTCGATGATGGCACCGGGAACCAGAGCAGCCAGGAACTCTTCGGTCATCTCAACGCCGTCCTGATACCAGCCGGTACCGCTGAGGCCGGACATACCCTCCAGAGCCACGGTGGAAGCCTTCAGGTATTTCAGATTGGACATATCCTTCTCGCCGCTGAATCCGCTGGGTGCGGCAAAAGTCACGGAGGTATCCGCAGTCAGCAGGTTGCCGGATGCGTCAAAGAAACGGATGTTGTCGATGTACAGTGTCGCATTACCCACGGCGGAAGCGCCGTTGTCGGTATCCAGGGTAACGACCATGATGGGAGCGGTATCCGCGGAGAAGGCCTGATCCTTCAGGGTAATCAGAGCATCCTTCGGGTTCTTGTTCTCCATGTAGACGGACCAGCCGTAAGAAGACTTGCTCAGCTCCTTGGCATTCCACAGGAACACCTTGCCGGAGCAGGCGTAGAACTTATCGCCGGGATTCTCAATGCCCATGGTCATCTCGATGGATGCCACGTTGGCAGCGTTCTCGCCCAGCAGGCTCCAGACGTCAAAGGCCACATAGGGCACCTTGCCGGAGCCGTTGGTGATCTTCAGGGCCTTGGAGCCGTTGTAGTCAACCAGGTCAATGACGGAAGCATCGGCGTTTGCCATGCCTTCGTACAGAGCCACGAAGCCCATGTTGCCGTCCTCGAAGTCCACGCTGGCGGGCTCGGGGGTGACGACCTCGTTGCCGGGGTTCTCTTCACCGCTGGTGCTTTCAGGTGTGCTGGTGGTGGGTTCGGGCTCCTCTGCAGCGCAGGCAGCCATGGAGACCACCATCAACAGTGCCAGAACCAATGCTAACAATTTCTTTGCGTTCACTTTTTCTGTCCTCCTTGATTTTTTGATCGCGTGTTTTGGGTACACATAAGGGGATCTGAGCAGCGTGTCAACCATCACTCCCTTTCCGGTGATTTCAAGTTTCTGAGCAAAGGGCTTTAACCGACAATGCCGCTTCGCTCAACGCCTTCAATAAAGTATTTCTGAAGGAATACATAGATCAGCACAATGGGCACCAGCATCAGCATGATACCCGCATCCAGATACAGGTTCTGGAGGGTGGTATCATAGATCTTATACTGGTTGGCGATATTGGATACCAGAGAGGATATCCGCATACCGATGGACTGATCCTGTCCGATCAGAAACAGCTTGGCGTAAAAGGTATCATTGTACTGCCACACCATGGAGAACACCGCGACGGTAATCACGGAGGGCATGGCGTTGCGCAGCATGATACGGAAGTAGGTGTACCAGGTACCGGCGCCGTCCACAAAGGCAGCTTCCTCGATTTCCTTCGGCAGGCCCCGGAAAAACTGGTTGAAAATGTAGATATACAGGCCGGAGCGCAGGCCGCAGCCCAGGGCTGTCATAATGTACATGGGCCAGGTGGTGCCCATCAGGGACAGGGGATGCCCCAGGATCAGGGTGCACAGCCCCAGCGGGTCAAACTGCTTGAAGGTCATGTACAGCGGAAGCATGATGGTGTGGGTCGGAATAACGATCATCACCACCACACAGCCGAAAAGCAGCTTTTTCAGGGGGAAATCGAACCGGGCGAAGCCATAACCGACCATGGAGCAGATAAAAATCTGCAGGCACATCAGGGCCACGGTGTAAAACAGGGAATTTGCCATGGTGGGCCAGTAATCCATGACCGACATGACGGTTTCGTAGCGCTCCAGCGTGGGGTTCTGGGGCAGCAGGTACACCATGGGGTTATAGGCATCGGTATTGGAGAAGAAGGAGTTCGCGATGATGCCCAGCACAGGTGCCAGGATCACATAGCAGATACCCACAATGATTATGATCCGGAACAGATTCACCAGGAAGCCCTTAATTCCGTTTTTAATGGCATAGCGCTCATTCAGGCTGGTTTTCTCATCCCGCATGGAAGCAAGGTGCGTATCGATAAAGGTTTTCAGTTTGTTTGCCATCTGCCGCTCCTCCTTTCCTTAGTTGTAGTAGAAGGTCTTTTTCTGGATAAAGCCGCACACAAGCACCAGAATCGTGCAGGTTACCACGGTACTGACCAGGCTGAACACAGAGCTCAGGCCGTAATTAAGCTGCTTGAAGGCGGTCTCATAAGCCAGGTCCACCACGTCACTGGTAACAAAGCTGTCCACAACGGTGTAGACGATGTTGGTGATGATATGGGGCATGACCATGGGGAAAGTAACCTTCCAGAAGGTTTCGTAGGCTGTGGCGCCCTCCATCTGGGCCACCTCATACAGGGAGCCGGGAATGGACTGGAGTGCCGCAATGAAAATGACGATCTGGACACCGGAGGCGGAAATGATACCGGTAATCCGGTCCACCGCTCCCACAATGTACTCCAGTACCTGATTGGGGATCATCAGATTTCCAATCAGGTCGATGTAGTAGGCGATTCCCATACCGGAGGCCCCGGCAGAGGCCATCTCCGAGCTGGAGGCGTTCAGTCCACCGGACATCATGACGGTTGCCGTCTCCACGGCCTCCACAATGGCCTCCGCGTTCAGGATCACCGGCAGGAAGAAGATCGCCCGAACCACCGTTCTGCCCTTGAATTTCTTATTCAGCAGCAGCGCCATAAGCAGGCTGAAGAAGATAATCAGGGGCACGTCGATGACCATGTCCAGAATGGAGGTGGTCAGAATCTGCTTGAAGGTTCCGTGGACCCGGAAAGCGTAGATATAGTTTTCCAGGCCCAGGAATTTCAGCTGATAACCGCCGGACTCCACATTCATGCTCAGCTCAGACAGGGAAAACTGAACCGTCATGATAAGGCTGCGCAGATAGAACACGATAAAGCCCACCAGCCAGGGGAGAATAAAGAGATAGCCGTTGACTGTCCGCTTCTGGGTCAGGCTCAGTCGGTTTTTTTTCATCATTCTCCCCCCTTACCGGATTTCGTATCCCATTGCCGGGATCTGAATGCCGTCCACGCTGACGGTTTCCTTGGAATAGTTTACATAAATCGTAACGTCATTGCTGTAGGTGATCTTCCGAAGGCCGCTGCTCAGGATCTGATGATCCACCACCTGGGCACCGCTGACCCGGGACAGAACACCGTTGACCTCGCCGTAGACCTGTACCGCTGTATCCGCCCAGGTGGCAAAGGTTGTGGAATAGAAGTTGTTCAGACCGGAGTACTTCATCTCGCTGCTTTCCTCCCAGGTGAAGACGAAGTGAGGCGCCGCGCCATACTCGATCATGTTCAGGATCCGGACCCGGTCATTGCTGACATCCGCCAGATTGTAAACGCTGCCGCAGTAGCCGATGGAGCCGTGGACGATCATCTCGTACAGCGGGATGTCCACATCCACGATGGGGTATTCGTTGTCTCCCAGGGGAAGATTCAGAATGTCGTCGGCAAAGCGCCAGGCATAATCGTTGGCACCGTTGACCATCATGCTCTTTCCGGTGCCCTCCAGCAGCGCAAGCTGGGCAGTGACGATGTCCAGAGCCTCCTCCCGGGTGATGGGCTCAGTCCGCTTCTTGTCAGACAGAAGGGTGCTGCCCAAATCCCGCAGGGAAATGCCCGCCATATCCAGATTCCGGGTTTCCTCGGTAAAGCCCTCCACGTAGCGCACCAGGAATTTGGGAGATACCAGGTTGTAGCAGGTCTCCGGGTAGCCGAGGGAGGAGGTTTGCCGCATAGTTGTGGGATTGACCTGACCGAAGCTTACGGTATAGCCGCTGTAATACTTGGCGTTCTCCACCTCGTAGTTATAGCGCAGGCCCTCGGCCTCGTAGCTGACCTTCTGGAAGGCCACATCTCCATAGAGGGTGCCGCCCAGCTGAGCCAGGGTCTCGTTCAGGGCCTCCAGGCCCCGCTTGCCGCCCAGCTTCCAGTTGATCCATACGGAATTTGCCACATCGTGATAGTAGCCATCGTTGAACCAGCCCTGCAGGTTCATCACCTGATTGGTAACGCCCTTTTCATTGAGGAGCCGGGCCATTTCCTCCGCCTCGCTGAAGGTGGTCATGGCAGTCAGTCCCATGTACTGCTTGCCGAGGAAATATTCGGTCATCTCCACGCCGGAGATCACATCGTAGTAAAGCGGAATGCTGCCCTGGGCATCCTGGGCCGGGGTCAGGACTCCTTCGCTGATCAGTCTCTCCCGGTAATAGTTTGCCACGCCGCTGTAGCCGGTGTGCTCCGAATCCAGGAAGGAATAGCGTACCGTCAGATTGCAGTCATAGGCCTCAGGCTCCACCAGCGGGAGGGATGCTTCGTTGCCGGTGGTACCGAACATTTCCAGCTTTTCACTGCCCCGGACCACGAAGGTGGGGTAAACGTAGTTATAGCTGTTGACCTTCCCGGAAACACCAGCGGTAATCATGGTCAGGCTTGCGCCATCCTCAACGGTTGCCAGCACGGTGGAATCTTTCCGGCAGATGGCAAACAGGCGCATGGAAGCGTTGCTGCTGTTCTCCACCAGGTTGTAGTCCGCGGAAAGGGGATCGATGCCGTAAATATACTGGGAATAGTTTGCCGCCTGGGACTTTCCGTTATTGAAATTGATAATGGAGCCGTCACCGTTGGGCACCACCAGGTAGCCCTCCTCCTCCGTGCCCGCCGCGGCGAAGAAGCGGAGGACCTGGATTCTGTAAACAGAAGCGCCGCCGTTTTCCTCAATGGCGCTGACGGGGACGGAAACCTCCAGATGGTCACCCTCCAGCCGGTACTCCAGGGGAACCTGGAAGGACACGGGTACGGAAGCATCGCTGCCTGCCAGGGCCATCTGTTCCACATAATCCTCTTCCGTAAAGCCAACGCTCTCCAGCATGGCAGCGATCTTTGCCTGCGTACCCTTGTTGCTGCGCATGGTTTTCAGAAGCTGGCGCATACCCGCCACATCGGAGGTTGTGGAATAATAACGGTTAAAGGATTTTGCGTCATCCTCGGAAAGCAGGGCGGAAATTTCCGCGAATTTTTCCTCGGACATATACATGGGGATGCTCATGGAATTGGAGTAATCACCCATGTCATAGATCACCCGAACACCGTTTTCAATGGCCTCCAAAGTGAACTGCTCCCGCTCCACGCTCATAGACCAGGAATCGTAGGTGCCCTCTGCCCGGGCAGCGTTGAAATAGGTCAGTATGATGTGGGATTTCAGGTAGTTTTTGTTGGTTTTATTTGCCACTTCATCCGTTTCGGCCTCCGGAGGCACTGCAAAGGTGACCTGACCGGTGCGCTTGTCCCGGATTGCCACGTCGGTGGTTTCCGGATTCAGGTACAGCTCCAGCACATCGCTTTCGCAGACCAGCCGGTAACCCTCCGCTCCGTCCAGCTGAGCAGAGCCAAGCTTCAGTTCCGTGCCGGTCTCATATTCATAGCCGGACAGGAACTGCTTGTAAGCATCGTAGAACCGGTAATGGACCAGATAATAGGCCGCATAGATTAGCACCGCCACCAGCAGCAGCGTCAAAAACGCGTACAGCAGCTTCTTGCCGAAGGTCAGCTGTCGTTTCATTTTCTTTCCTGCCATATGCATCCACCTCCTACGTTCTGTATACGATTTCCGTATAGATGGACTTGACAAAGTTGACAACCTGACCGATCAGATCCGCTACCAGCAGCGCCACAAAAATCAGGATCAGCATGGCAACGAAGGTCAAAAGCAGGGTCTCCAGGGTCTTACCCAGGGTGTAATTGTGCACCTGCATAATGCCGATCAGGGCCAATATCACCGTGTAGGCAATGCCAACGGCAATAATCATGGTGTAGAAGGCACCCTCCTCCTCCACGATTAGGTGGCTCAATCCGGTTGCCAGCAGGAAGGCGGGAATCAGGGGCGCAAAGGCATAGCCGATGGCAATGGCGATATCCCGCATCCGGCCTTCGCCGTCCATCAGGCAGGTAATTGACCAGTTGGAAATGCACATCAGGCCGTAGAGCAGCAGCACACCGGTGAGTTCCTCAAAGCTGTCAACCGTTGCCGGCTCCACATCGTTTACCACGAAATTGGCACCGATCCGGTTCAGGGAAAAGCACAGGGAGAAGCCAATTACCATGAGGATAGCCAGAGGCACGCTGCCGTAGTTGCGGTGCCGGATCCAGTAGTAACCGTCCATGGGATGGCTCATGGTGTAAAGCAGATATTTCCAGTGGTCCTTGCCAAAATACTTTTTCACCGCTGCTGCCTCCCTTCATTGTGCTCTTTCCACCGGCTCCACAGCCGCAGGAACAGCCAGATTCCCACTGCCAGCGCCACGCAGAGCGTAAGCACCGGGCCCATGTACTGCTTCAGCAGCTCCGCCCGGTAGCGCTTCTTCGCTACGGAGAAATACTCCCGGTTCATGCCGATGGACAGGTATTTCATGGCTTTTTCATTGTCTCCGGCGGAAAGGTATGCCTTTCCGATGCCGGAATTGGCCAGCTCGTTGTTTTCATCCAGCTCCAGCACCCGCTCCCACAACACAACGGCCTGGGCCTCATCGCCGTCATAGCGCAGGGCTACCGCCTCATTGATAAGCCGCCCGTATTCCGTGGGGGAAAAGCGGGAAATCAGGCCCGTGCTGGCATCCAGCACCAGCAGCTCACCGCTCCACTGCTCAATTGCGGCGGGTGTAGTGAAGGTACCCTCCTGGGTGCCCATGCCGCCGAAGATGTACAAAAGGTTGCCCTCATGGTCGTAGGTGAAGATTCTGCCCCGCTTCCGGTCCAGGAGGGAATAGATGCCGTCACCCCGGTAAACCACGTCCGTGATCTGGCTGGGGCCGGAATACTTGCCGGAGCCGTCGGTCCACAGGTCACCGCCCACATTTTCGTTGCGGCCCTTCTTGATAACGTCCTCGCCCCGGGGATTCAGCCGGCGCACGCCCTGCTCACCGATTTCATCGATGTTTGTCGCATACACAAAGCCGCTTTCATCGATATCCATGCCGGTAAATTCCGTGGCGATGTACAGGGTCTGGTTCTTTCGCTCCTCTTTGGTGGCGATTCGCTTCCAGAATTTCTCCCACAGGGAAAGCTGGACATTGATGGTGCCGAAAAATCCGGAGAACTGACCGTCCGTTTCAAAAACCATGATGCCCTGGAACATATTCTGGGCAATACAGTAGATTCTTCCGGCGTAGTCCACGGAAATCTTCAGGGGCTTGAACACAAATCCCTCATCCAGTACATCCGACTGGGGGTTGGAAACGATTTTAACGAAGCTGCCGTCCAATTCCAGCACCACCACCCGCTGATTTTCCTTGTCAGCGATGTAGAGCTGCCCATCCTGGGACACGCAGACACCGTAGGGGGCGTTAAAGCTGTCCTCTTCCCCATCATGGGTAAAGGAGGTGAAGATTTTGACCACGCTCTGGGTCTTGTCATCCACCACCAGGATCCGGTTGTTGCCGGTGTCCGCGATATAGAGGTCCCCATCCGGGGCCACGCAGATATCCTGGGGATTTGCCAGTGCTCCCACGCCCAGCTCCACGCCGGAGATGGAGCCGTCGGGAACATAGGCCGCCGGGGTGTGCACCACGCTGTCCCAATAATCGTAATTATAGGTATCGTAGGGCAGCTCCTCAGCGAAGGCAGCCAGAGGGAAGCAGCCGATCAGCAGCAGTGCCGTCAGGACAAGCACCGCAATACGGTTGATTGTCTTCATTCCGTCTGCCCTCCTTTAGTCCTTCATGCCGGAGGTCGTCATGGTTTCCAGGACGTTGCTCTGGCAGATCAGGAAGAAAATAATGGGGATTGCCGCGATGATGAAGGTCACAGCCGCGCTGGCGCCGGCCCGGGCAGTGCCGCCGGCGGCAATCTGCTGCAGGGCATACTGCATCGGCTTCAGCTCCTCATCCCGCAGGAACATGGAGCCGGTGTTGCCCCACATCTGCTGGAACTGGAAAATAGCCAGCGTCAGCCAGGCGGGCTTCACATTGGGCATCACGATCCGCATATAGACCTGGAGCTCATTGGCGCCGTCCAGTCGGGCGGATTCCATCAGGGAATCGGGCAGCTGGTCGATGAACTGCTTCATCAGGTAAAGGCCCATGCCGTAGGCGGAGGCCGGCAGAATCAGGGACCAATAGGTGTTGTTGATGCCCAGCCAGGAAATAATCATGTAGTTCGGGATCTGGGTGACCGTCCAGGAGAACATCATGGACAGCACCACCATGTTGAACAGGGAATCCCGACCTTTGAACTTGTGCTTGGACAGGGGGAACGCCGCCAGGGATGCCAGAATCACGTGTCCCACGGTGCCACCGACGGTGATAATCACCGTATTGAGCAGATATCGGGAGAAAGGCACCCAGGAGGAATTCATCGCCACAAACAGATCCGAGAAATTCTCCAGAGTCGGATTCCTGACGAACAGCTTGGGCGGATACTGAAACAGCTCATCCAGCGGCTTCAGTGCGTTGTTTACGATCATGACCAGCGGCAGCGCCATCAGCACACCGAAAATACCCATGATGATGAACAGCAGAGTATTTCCCGCCATGGAGCGGTTGAGCCGTCTGGTTCTGTGTCTGAAAATTTTCATCATTCGCCCACCCTTCTCAGGAGCTTCTGGACCAGCTTATTGGTACCCACCATCAGCAGGAACAGCAGCGTGGCAATTGCCGACGCATAGCCCATTTCAAAGCGGACCGTACCGTAGTCCAGAAGATGGGTGACCACGGTGGCACCGGCGTTGTTGACCGAAGGATTGCCCGCCAGCTGGATGGAAATATCCGCAATAGCAAAGGACTGGGTAATCTGCATCACCGCGCCGAACATCAGCTGGGGCTTCATGGCGGGCAGGGTAATATACCACAGCTCCTGCCAGCGGTTCTTGATGCCGTCCAGCACGCCCGCCTCATACAGGGACTTATCCACAGTCTGCAGACCAGCGATAAAGCTCAGGAAGCCGGTGCCCAGGGACAGCCACAGCTGCACCACGATCAGGCAGGGCAGCACATAGTCCTCGGTCTTCATCCAGATGATGGCCTCATTGATGATATCCCACTTCAGCAGGATGCCGTTGAGGTAGCCATAGCGGTCGCCGGAAAGGATGATTTGCCAAATCATGTAAGCGTTGCCGCAGATGGAGGGCGCATAGAAAATCAGGGTCAGGAAGGCCCGGAGCTTGCCCTTGAACTCATTGATAATCCAGGCAAACAGCAGGCACATGAAGTAGCTCACAGGGCCGGTGATGACTGCCAGGATCAGGGTGTTCTTCAGCGCCACAACGAACACATCGTCGTTAACCAGCAGCCGGATGTAGTTGGTCCAGCCCACGAAATTGGGCCATTCCAGCATATTGAAGTCCGTAAAGCTCAGCACCATGGATGCCAGCACCGGAAGCACGGTGAACAGGAAGAACAGAATGAAGTATGGCGCAATCATCAGGTAGGACCAGGTGGTCTGCTTCAGCTCCACCCGCTTGCCCCGCTCCCGCCGGAGCGCCAGCTTATCTTTCAGGGCCGCCATTTTCATTCGCCTCCTTCCTCCGTTTTGCTTATCAGGTCGAACTCATCCCATTTGTACTCCAGCTCATTGTTGATAAGCACGACCTTGTCCATCAGCTCCTCTCTGGGGGAAGCCGTGTCCGTGTCGGTTGTAACTGTATAGAACGCGTTGTTGACATTACGCCAGCTGTAGTAGCCGCCGGGGACCTGGGGGATGCCCCGGACCCACCGGTACTGCTCCAGCAGCGCTTCCATATCCGAAGCCTTCCAGGCCAGATTCTGGAACGCCTCCTGGTTGGCGGTGGGTACACGGCCCGCCTCGCCCTGAAGGCTCTCCATCTCATAGCCGAAATTGGTCTGCGTTTCTGCGGAGGTCCACCATTTCAGGAACTCCCAGCAGGCCTCAGGCTCCTGGGTCGCGGACATAATCAGGCTGGTAAGGCCTGTGCTGCCCACACTGCGGTCAATGCTCCCGTCCTCCCGGACCGTTCCGGGCACCGGGGCGATACCCCAGAGGCCATCGATATCCGGTGCAGAAACCTGGAGGTTATTGTACAGGGTATAGTCGGAGATAATGATGGGGCATTCGCCGGTACGGAACCGCTGCTCCACGCTTGTCTCCTTATCCAGCTTATAATCGGTGTAGTACTCGCAGTACTGGCGGAAGGTATTGATTGCCTCCTCCGAATCCAGTGCGGACCGGCTGCCATCCTCATTGTAGTAGCTGCCGCCGTTCTGGTAGAGCAGCATGGCGAAGACCTGTTCGCTGGGCAGCATACCAAATTCCATCTGGTTTTTAGCCAGCACCGTCATAGCTACCTTCACATCATCCCAGCTCTGCGGAATCTCCAGGCCAAGCTCCGCCAGGATATCCTTCCGATAGAACATCATGGGGAAGGTCTGGGTCTCCGGCAGACCGTATGTGGCCCCGTTGAATTGCAGCTGCACCATGGCGCTGCTGTCAAACCGGGAAATAACCTGCCCGTAATCGTCAAAACAGGTCAAATCCAGAACCGCGTTGCGGATACCGTAGTTGACGGCGGTATCGTTGCCCGTATTCAGCACCGCACCGGCTACGCCGTTGGTATTGGGCACCTGGATTGCCACATCCGGTCCCTCTCCGGCCAGCGTTGCCCGGATCAGGGTATTCATATCCACCAGCTGGACATTAACCGTAATGCCGGAGGCGGGGGTAAAGGTGGCATCAATCATGGATTTGATCACGTTCGCCTGATCCCGGCCGGTGCCGATCCACAGCGTTATGGCGGTGGCATTCTCGTCGTCACTGACATTGCCGATCTGGTTGTAGTCGATAATAAAGGAGTAGAACAGGCGGCAGATTTCATACCACAGTCGGGCGAAGAAATTCTGGCTTCCGATTTCCACCTTCATATCGGGGGAATACACATACAGCCGGTCCAGCTGCAGCGGCTGATCGATAACCTGGGTAATCCAGTTCGCCGTTGCGCGGACATTGATCTTATAGGAGGAAATGACCTCGGTAAACCGCTCTTGGTCGTAAATCAGCTCCTCCAGCTGGTCGCTCATGGTAATCAGGACGCTTTCCTTGTCGCTTCCCTTGCCAATCAGCTCCCGGAGGGCTGCAATGGCCTGATCCAGCTCCTGCTTGACCTGAATCAGCTCCGCCTCCAGCTGGGGCAGGGACTCCTCGATTTCATAGTCACGGTAGCGGTCCGGGGAAACGCCTGTAATCCGGATCACGCTCCGGTAGATGGCATTGAGCTGGTTCACGCAGTCCCGGACGCAGCTGATGATCTCTGCGAACTCACCCAGCACCACCTCCATGCGGATGGTGTGCTTTCCGGCGCTCAGGTAGAAGCGGTAGGGGGTTCCCCCGTCATCGGACAGCACATCGGTCCGCCAGGTGGAATCATAATTGAAGCCGTAGGCCTCCATTTCCGCAAAGGGAACCTGACCATCAATCAAAATCCGCCGGGAGACGTACACGCCCTTGACAAAGTTCTGCTGGGCAAACAGGGCAATATTATAGTAGCCGCTTTGGGAAACCTCAAAGTCCCACTCAATCCACTGACCGTTCAGCCGCCAGGAATTGCCGCCGATGGTATTGTTCAGCAGAGCCTTGGGGGAGCTGGGGTACACAGCGGGAGAGGACTGGTCCTGCATGGCGTAGAGCATCTGGGAGGAGCTCTTGGTGGCGTTTTCCGCCTCAATGCGGATCATCTGACCGGAGGTATCGCTATAGCCATTGGCATCCTGTTCCGCCTTCACCGTTTCATAGGTGGCGTAATCGCTCCGGTTGGAAAGCACCAGCTCCCGCAGCAGCATAGGCTCCCGCAGGCCGGAAATGGTAATGGTATGGCTGCCCTCTGTCAGGTACAGCGAAAGCTCTCTGGTAACATAGCCCTCACTGTCGTAAACATAGCTCTCAATCCACTCCGGAATCTCCACAGAGCCGGGCTTCAGGTCGTTGCCCTGATTGTCCTTCTCCCACTGACGGAGAGTAACGCCATCCTCTGTCACAACGGTCTGGTCCACATCCATGGTCCACACCCGCTGGAATTCCACCAGAGAAAGCTCATCGTAAGGAAGGGTGCCGTCCAGGAAGATGCTGCGCTGAATGGCGGAATTTTTGCCCGCCACCGGATAGTACACCAGAGAAAGGTCGTAAAAGCCCGCTTCTTCCACAGCAAAGTCGTACTCCACCAGGGAATTTTCCGTGGTCAGCACGCTCTTTCCCGCCATGCCCTCGTAATCGGTGTAAACCACTGGCGAGACCGCAGCATTGTTCTCCTCATAGCGGGAGTAGTCCCCCGCGTCCACCCGGATCTGCCGGTCCGGCCGGACCTCCGGGAAGGCCGCCTCATACTGCTGATAGCCGACCGCGTCGGAGGAAGCCGCGTATTTGCTGACGATCTCCTCGTAGTCATCCTTGGAAATGTCCGTAGCCGCTCTGGCGTTCAGCGGCAGGCCCCCGAGCATCATAGCCGCTGCCAGGAACATTGCAATGGATCTTGTGAGCTTCTTTCCTTTCATTGTCACTACCCCTAACTTATTCGTAGTACCAAGCGTCATCCTCTGGCCTTTTTTCAGGCATGAATTTCCGTAAAGCTTTTTCCATCATAAATGTGGTCACCAGGCACCATACCGACGGCAGAATCAGCACCGTGGGAATGGGCAACACGAACAGCTGCAGCCAGATCAGCGCCGCCGTGCCTCCGGCGATGACCAGCGTATAGGGAAGGAACCGGAGTGCCATCACAAAGGACAGCTTCCAGACTCCCCCGATCTTCATATCAAACCGGGACAGCACCGGGCACACATACACATGAATCATAATGACCAGTGCCAGCAGAATCAGGTTTCCCAGCAGGAGGGGGCTCCAGGCTTCCTGAGCCGCGCAGGCCCGGACGTTAATCCAGAGCAGAATCCCCGCGGCAGCTGCCGCCAGACTCATGGGAATGCCCCGCCGCCAGTTTCGCCGGAAGGCACTCCAGAATTCCTTCAGTGGATCTCCCCTGCCCCGGCGGATGGATTTTATGACCGCATAGTATAGCGCCGCTGTTGCCGGGATCATGGTGACCAGCGGCACGCAGCCCACCAGCCACACCACACTCAGCAGAACCAGCTGTCCCACCTTGTCCAGCGCGCTGAATACAGGCCCCTCCGGGCTCAGCCAGCTTTTCATCCCCGGGCATCCTCCCGGATGGGATAGCTGTGCAGATCCGGCAGCTCATCCCGGGTAATAACAGTTTCGCTGTTGTACACCTTGGTCAGCATTTCCACATCGGTATACTGCTGGGAGTAGGTCTTCTTCAGGCCATCGTTCATAACGAACTCTCCGCTCCAGGTGCAGAAATAGCCCCACATGGCCCGGTCCCGGACGGAAAGCTCCGGGTCGATCAGGGTGCCGTTTTCGCTGAGCACCACCATCTTCTTCCCGCCGCCCCAGCTCAGGTTCTGCAGGAAGGGCTCCATCTGAGAAGTGTAGGTTCTTTCCCCGGCATAGATATCCATGCCGATGATATCCACATAGGCATCTCCGGGGTACCAGTCGCCGCTCTGTCCGTTCCAAACCCAGATCAGGTTATTCAGGCCGTATTCATTGGTCAGGGTTTCGTAGAGGAGAATGTAGAGCTGCTTGTAAACCTCCGGGCCCTCCGCGCCCCACCAGAACCAACCGCCGCTGGCCTCGTGAAGGGGCCGCCACAGCACCGGGACACCGGCCTCCTGCATAATCAGCAGCTGCCGGGCGATATTGTCGATATCCTTCATAATCAGCGCAAGACCCTCCGGGTCCTGACCGTTGAGGATTCGTTCCAGATTGATATTGGTGTGCTCCGGCCGGAAGGCGGAGTACCAGGTACCGTCTATGTATTTTTCCGGTGCCAGCCAGTGCCAGCACAGGGTGACTATGCCGCCCTTTTCCCAGTAGGCAATGGCCTGCTCCGTGGTGGAAATGGCAATTTCGTGATCCACGCCGGTCTGGGAATAGTAGCCCATGTCCAGGCCCAGAATGGCAGGATACTTTCCGCCGTTCTCGCCCGCGATGACCCGGTTTTCCCAGCCGTTCATGCCAGTGTCGCAATACTGACCGGAAAGGATGTATTGTCCGTACATATCGCAAAGGTAGCTCATCAGCCGCCGGGCATTGTCTGTGGCATTTTCGTTGACCAGTCTGGCGGAAACCTGAAATACGCTCTCGTCAAAGGGCTCGCTGGTATAGATACTGACCTTGTCCCAGCAGATATAGCCCCAATACTTGCTGACGGTAACGGTGTGCTCGCCCGCCGCCATGAAGACCCGCCGGATATGGGACCGTTCAAACTTGACCGCCCGGGAGCTGATCTCACCGATCCGTTCCCCATCCAGGCTGACATAGTTGATCTTGTCTCCGCCAATGGCCTTTGTCAGAAATTCCAGATCGTAGAACCCCTCCTGAGGTACGCTGACGGTAACGGAGCAGGTATCCTCATCGGTTTCAAAGCCCACGACATAGCCGGAATTTTCCACCCGGACATTGCCGGTAAAGCTGCCCGCTTCCGCTTCCCAGGTACCAACCAGTTCCGGCTCCCAGGGGGTGGTTTCCGGCTGAGTTTCTTCCTCCCCGGATCCGCCGCAGCCCGCCAGAATCAATGCCAGAATCAAAAGCCATGCCAGAAGTCGTACTTTCATGCTTCATATCCTTTCCGCGCCGTGTCAATAGCCGTTACGCTGTATGACCATACAGCGTAAGCGGGATATCCCGCTTGGAATTTAATTTAAGTAAATTATTTTTGTTTTTTCTCTGCCAACCGCCCGATTCTCTCAAAGGGGCAGCATAAAAGGCATTGGACTATAGATGATTTTACTATAATCCAATGCCTTTTACAAGTCGTTTTGTTAAATTCGGCTGAATGCACGAAAGCCAACTTTCATTTTCGTTAAATATGTAAGCTGATTTTTCTCAATTAACTTAAGTTAATTAACTTAACCGCGCTCAAGTTACTTTATTCTCTTTCCAGCAGGATCAGTTTCGACCGGAAATCCCCCCAAATGTTCTCCAGAGGCAGGCCCGCGTACATCAGCACGTCGCCGCCATAGACCTGCTCCGTTCCGGCCACACGGTACCGCGCCTGGGGCACCAGGCCCTGGAGCCGCAGACGGCGGGAGTGGTAATTGGCTCTTCCCAGCACCTGAACGAACGTTATCAGGGCCTTCTCTCCATCCTTGGAAAGGACCTGCCAGCAGTCGTATTCACCGTTTTCCCCGTAGGATGCCAGCCGGTAATAGTCGCCCTCCCGGACCAGATCATTATAGGCATGATACATAGCCACCTGACCGGGAATCTGATCCCGGTCTTCCTGGGATATCCGGGTAATGTCCAACTCATAGCCAAAGGTTCCCGCCAGCGCCACATGACCCCGGGTCTCGAAGGGGGTCACCCGGCCCACGGTATGGTTGGGACAGTCGGAAACATGGGCACCCATTGTGCAAAGGGGATAGATCAGCGCGGTGCCCTCCTGTATCTTCAGCCTTTCAATGGCATCGGTATCATCTGAGCACCAGATCTGGGGACTGTAGAAGAGCATACCCGGGTCAAACCGGGCACCGCCGCCGGAGCAATTCTCCAGAAGCAGCTCCGGGAAGGTGCGGCAAAGCCGCTCCTGAAGCTCATACACCGCCAGCACATACCGGTGACACAGCTCACCCTGCCGGTCGGCAGGCAGGGCCAGGCTTCCCAGGTCCGCCAGCTGCCGGTTCATATCCCATTTCACATAGGAAATATTGGCGCTCCGCAAAATAGCCTCAATCCGGCCCCAGACATATTCCAGCACCTCACTCCGGGTCAGGTCCAAAACATACTGATTCCGGCAAAGGCCTGCCCGGCGGCCCGGAACCCCAATGGCCCAGTCCGGATGCGCCCGATAAAGCTCAGAGTCCGGGGAAATCATCTCCGGCTCCATCCAGATGCCGAACTGCATTCCCAGCCCGTTCACCTGATCCACCAGATATTTCAGTCCTCCGGGGAGCTTCTGCTCATTGACGAACCAATCTCCCAGCGCCCGGTTGTCGTCGCAGCGGTTGCCGAACCAGCCGTCGTCCATTACCAGCATCTCAATACCGAGCTTCGCCGCCTCCCGGGCAATGGACAGAAGCTTCTCGGTATCAAAATCGAAATAGGTGGCCTCCCAGTTGTTAATCAGGATGGGACGCTTTTTGTGACAGTAGGGGCTGCGGATCAGATGATTCCTGTACAGATCGTGAAGGGTCCGGCTCATTTTGCCCAGGCCCGCGTCCGAATAAACCAGAACCGTCTCCGGTGCCTGAAAATGCGCACCCGGCTCCAGCTTCCAGCAGAAATGATCCGGGTGAATGCCCATTACCGCCCGAACGCTGTCAAACTGGTCCACCCCCACCTGGGCATGGAAATTGCCGGAATAGACAAAGTGCATTCCATAGACCTCGCCGCAGGTCTGGCTGATATTCGGTGTCGTCAGTGCCAGGAACGGATGCTCCTGGTGACTGCTTTCGCCCCGGACAGAGCCAACACCCTGGCTGCCCCGTCCGATTTTCCGGTACTGAATGTTTCTCTCCCGGCCCCAGGAGCCATGGAGCGTCAGTAGGGAGTAGTCCCGGTTGTCCATATCCAGGCAGACGGAAAGCACTTTGGTCAGGTACACCGGCTCACTGCCCCGGTTTACCAGCCGGACACTGCGGACAACCACATCCAGCTCGTCAAATACCGCGTATTCCAGCTCGGCCTCCAGGCCCAGCACCGGGTCCGCCAGAGTCACCGTCAGGCAGTCACAGTTTTCGCCAAAGGTGGCAGGAAGCCCCTCCAGTCCCCTCTTGCCCCGCCGGATTTCATGGCTCCTGTAGCCCATCTCCACCGCGTTATGACCGCCGGCGGTGCGGATTTCCAGGCAGTGCTCCCGGAAATCCCCGATGCCGCCGGCGGGAAACTCCATAGGCGCGCAATCCAGAAAGCTCAGCTTATCCCGCATATTCCGCTCCGGGGTAAAGGGATGCTCCCAGGTCCGGGACAGATAGGCCACATTTTCAGAGGCCAGTTTTTTTCCATAGTAGTAGTGCAGCAGATAGCCGAAGCTGTCCGCAATGCCCATAATGTAGCTGGTATTGGGCGTATCCAGCTTAAAAATTCGTTCTTCGGGGTAGAAGGTGATTCCCATGGTTACTCCTCCCGGGCCTCCAGGCCCTCCATCAGTCCCTGATATACAGACTGGGACTGGTCATATACACACAGTCTGCGTCGGTTCACGATGCCGAAGCTCTCGGTACCCGCGGTGGTGGAGCCATTGTCCCACCAGATACAGACCATTCCATATTCCTTCGCCAGCGACACATAGGTTTTTGCCCATTCCTGCCGGTCCTCCGGGTTATCCTTCCAGATGATGCCCATTTCGTCGATGATGACGGGGATTCCCTTCTGGACGTACTTCCGGCTGATACCTGCCATAAAGCTCTTGATGTCGCTCTTTCCGGCTCTGGTAAAGGTATTTTTTGTTTCATCCATGCTCAGGCAAAGGTCGTAGGGCGTATAGGCATGAACGGACACAATCAGCTTTCCCGCCGGATCCTCCGGGAGCCGGAAGCTGCTCAGGGTTGCGGCGGTGGCGTTTGCCGCATAGGGGGAAACAATGATAAACCGGTCCTCATTGCGCCCGCCGGTGGCCCGGATTGCGTCCACAGCCGTCTGATTGAGTACATTGACTACCTCCACCGCAGCCATGCACGCCTCGTTTCCGGTATCCACCCACCATTCGTAGGCGCTGCCCTCCACCCGGGGCTCATTCATGGTCTGGAAGATCAGGTGGTAATCCGCGTCCTTGAAATGCTCCGCCACCTGGGTCCAGACAGCCGTCAGATATTCCTTTGCCGCCGTCTCATTCTCCGGGGCGGGGTAATACACGCCGTTGTCATGGTGGGAATTGATGATGACATAAAGCCCCGCGTCCAGAGCCTGGTTCACCACGGTGTCAATCCGGTTCATCCAGGTCTCGTCAATGGTATGCCCGGGGGCGCCGTCGGTATGGCTGCTCCAGGTAATGGGGATCCGGATTGTGCTGAAGCCCAGCTCCTTCACATACTGCAGCAGCTCCGGGGTGGTTGCCGGATTTCCCCAGGACATTTCCCCTTGAGGCGCGTCAAAGGTGTTGCCAAGATTCCAGCCGATTTTCATGTCCTTCATAAGATCCTCTCCTGTCATTGTGTTCCCGGGGGTCTCCTCCGGTTCCGAAGTCTGAGGTGCCGTATCTTCCCGGTTTGCGGTGCAGCCTGCCGTCAGCAGAAGCACCATGGTCAAAAAAATAGCCAAAAGCCGTCTCATGGTCATCCTCCCATTTTTCTTTCATTATACCGAATTTGCTTTTTGATGCAATATGGCTTTTGCCACAAATTCCCGAAGGAAATTCTGTTAAATAAAACCTTGTCGTTTCTCTGTTTTAGGTAAAAATCCTAAAAAAATTCCGGGGTATATCCCCCGGAATCGAGACTGTCAAAAAACCTTCCCCGGGGGATACCCCCGGGATTCTTTCATCTTGTAAGATTGCACAGCAGCGCCGCTGCCCCGCCGAATACCAGCAGCTGGGCCGGATACAGAAGATAAAACAGCCAGCCGGGGCATTTTCCTCTGGTGCCGTTGTAAAAATGGACCGGCACCATGCCAAGAACCGCGCCATACATTCCGTACTGGATCAGGCAGAGGCCGCTGCCGCAGATTTCACGCCATACCCTGTGATTCTCCAGCAGCCCGAAGCAGGCCACCAGCAACACCGTCAGGATTCCCATGTCGCTTTGCAACAGCACAATCCAGAGCATGGAGGCAATGACCGCACTGACCTTCATCAGCACCGCCGCCACGCCTTTTCCTTCAAACTGCTCAAAAATAGACAGCACCACTGCGGCAACCAGCAGGGCCCACATGGGATTCTGCCGGTCCATGTCCAAAAGCGTTCCGCTGCAAGCCCAGTCGTAAGCAAATTCCGAAATCAGCGCCGTAATTCCCAGCCGCAGAAGATACCGCTTCCGGCTGGAGGTATGCCGCCAGCCATCCACAAACAGCCGGGCATAAATGGGCACCGCCCCACAGGACAGGAAGGTCATCACCAATGCCGCAATCCCCCAGCCACGGCTGCTGCCCTCCGCTTCCAGCACCACGCTCAGGGAATCTGAAGAGAGAGGGGAAATCACGGCACGCTGGATAAAAGCTGTACTGAAGGTACCAAGGCAGATGAGCACAAAGCCGATCCACTTCAGCACGTCCGCCGACCAGCATACATGGGATATGGGATTCTTCCGGGAATTTGACTGTGGCATTTAGGGCCCTCCTGATTTTCCGGCGGCCCCTTCGGTGCCGCTCTTTTTCCTTATCATATCACACCTTCTCGCCCCGGGCAAGAGCAGCCGGGATTTTTTCGCCAGTTTCCCTTCCCGGGGGAAGCCCTGTGCCTTGTCTCTCCCTTTGGGAGAGTTGGCACGGCAAACGCTGTGCCAGAGAGGGCTTCTTATTTTTCCCCCATCTTTAGATTTTCCTGTAGGGACACCCCTCCGGGGTGTCCGCCTCTTCCCCAAAACGATTTTCCCGGACACCGCAGGAGCGGTGTCCCTACAGTTTATTGTCCAAAGGTCGGGGTTCCTGGTCTTGTCTCTCCCCATAGGTGGAGCCGGGAATTTTTTGCTGCTCAACACGCTGAAAGCCGCCCGGACGCTTTGTCCGGGCGGCTTTGGCATAAGGGTCGTGTCAGATTCTGGCAACACCGGAAGCTCTGGCAGTCTCTGCCACAGCCTTTGCCACCGCGGGACCAACCCGGGGATCAAAGGCGGCGGGAATGATGTAGTCCTCATTCAGCTCATCATCGGCAATCAGGCCAGCCAGGGCGTTGGCAGCCGCGATCTTCATATCCTCGTTGATATCGGAGGCACGAACATCGAAGGCACCCCGAAAAATGCCCGGGAAGGCCAGCACATTATTGATCTGGTTGGGATAGTCACTGCGTCCCGTAGAAACCACTTTGGCGCCGCCGGCCTTGGCCTCATCCGGGAAGATTTCCGGAGTGGGGTTGGCGCAGGCGAAAATAATGGCATCCCGGTTCATGGTCCGGACCATTTCCTTGGTCACCTGGCCCGGTGCCGACACACCGATGAACACATCCGCGCCCTTCAGCTGCTCGGCAAGGGAACCGGCCTTCTTATCCAGATTGGTGACCTGGGCCATTTCCTCCTTGATCCAGTTCAGGCCCTCACGTCCGGCGTAGATAGCTCCCTTCCGGTCGCACATGGTCACATTTTTGAAACCGGCGGAAAGCAGCAGCTTCACAACGGCGATGGCGGCGGCGCCCGCGCCGGAGGTGACGATCTTCACATCCTCCTTGCGCTTGCCAACCACCTTCAATGCATTGGTCAGGCCCGCCAGAGTAATGACGGCGGTGCCGTGCTGATCGTCGTGGAAAATGGGAATATCGCACTTTTCTTTCAGCTTCCGCTCGATTTCAAAGCACCGGGGAGCGGAGATATCCTCCAGATTGATGCCGCCGAAGGAGCCGGACATCAGGTAGACCGCATTGACGAATTCATCCACATCATGGGTCTTGACGCACAGAGGGAACGCATCCACATCTCCGAAGGCCTTGAACAGGGCGCATTTGCCCTCCATAACGGGCATACCTGCCTCGGGGCCGATATCGCCCAGTCCCAGCACCGCGCTGCCATCGGTAATGACCGCGCAGAGATTGTGCCGCCGGGTCAGCTCATAGGATTTATTTACGTCCTTCTGGATCTCCAGGCAGGGCTGGGCCACGCCGGGGGTATAGGCCAGGCTCAGGTCGTCCTTAGTGTTGACAGGAACCTTCGCCACCACTTCGATTTTACCCTTCCACTGGCTGTGGAGCCGGAGGGATTCTTTCGCGTAATCCATTATTGTCCTCCTTATTCGCCCAGGAAGCCCGGCAGGTATTCCTCTGCGCCGGTGTAGGCCGCAATCATCTGCATCTCCGCATAGGTCTTGTCGTTCAGGGATACGCCCTCGGCCTTGACCCGCTCATGGGCCTCCGCTTCCTTCTCACCGTGAATGTAGATCCGATCCTGGCCCTCGGCCTTGGCGGAATCCCGGACCTCCTGGAGATACTTGCTCAGGTTGGCTTCGATCTCCGCCTTGTCGCCAAACATACCGTGGTCCAGCGCAATGAAGCAGTGGGCGATATTGGCACGACCGGGGGTCTTGTAGATATAATTGGAGGTGGTACCACCGGAGAGGATGGCAGTGGCAATCTCGCAGAGCATGGCAAAGCCATAACCCTTGTAGCCGCTGGTCAGCTCGCCGGAGCCGCCCAGAGGCAGGATGCCGCCGCCGGTCTTATTGATGATATTCTTCAGGACACGGTCCGCGTCATCGCTGTCGTGACCGTTCTCGTCCAGAGCCCAGCCAATGGGCAGGCCGTTGCCCCGCTTCACATAGACCTCCAGCTTACCCCGGGGAACGACGGTGGTTGCCGCGTCAAAGGAGTAAATGGTGGGAGACGCGGGCATTGCAAAGGCAATGGGGTTGGTGCCCAGCATGGCCTGCTTGCCGAAGGTGGGAACCATGATGGCCTCGGTATTGGTCATGGACATACCGATCAGGCCCTGCTCCGCCGCCATCTTGGAATAGTAGCCCGCGATGCCGTAGTGATTGGAATTACGGACGGTTACCATGCCGAAGCCGGACTTCTTGGCCTTGTCAATAGCCATCTGCATGGCCTGAACGCCAATGATCTGGCCCATGGCATCGTTGCCCTCGATTACCGCGGAAAGGGGCGTTTCAAATACCACCTCGGGCACCGCATCCTTCTGGACCAGGCCGCCGGTGATCTCCTTGTGATAGCGGATCAGCCGCTGGATGCCGTGGGATTCGATACCGGAAAGGTCCGCGTCCAGCAGGACATCCGTAATCTGGGCGCTCTGCTTCTCATCAAAGCCATAGCCCTGAAAAACATGGATACAAAATTCCCGAAGCTTCGGGTAGTCTACACGATGGTACTGCATAGCATTTCCTCCTTACACAGTTTCTCCAAGATTGACCATTTCAATATTTCCGTTGGGACAGCGGTTATAGCACATACCGCAGGCCACACATTTTTCACTGCGGATATGCATGGTGTCCGTACCGATGACCTCAGGGGCAAAGTCGGTGCAGATTGTCTTGCACAGCTGGCAGCCCTCGCCGCATCCGCAGTTCAGGCATCTGGAGGCTTCCTTTACCGCCTCGGCCCAGGTCATGACCCGGCTGTAGCTGTCGAAATTGCCGGTCCGCTCCTGAGGCTTCTTTTCCAGATGCAGGGGATTCACATCCCGCTTAAGATAACCTGTGCGCTTGCGAACAGCCTCCGCACTGACGGTTTTCACCGGGCTCACAGGCTCCAGAACGCTGTCCTCTCCCCGGATCAGCCGGTCAATGAAGGCCGCGGCGTTCTTTCCGGCGGTGATGGCAGAGATTACATTGGTAATTTTCTGGGTAGAGACCACCAGGGTATCCGCATCGCCCTCGGGAATCCGGGGCTCATAACTGTTCTCCGCAAGCACCTGGGTGCAGGCGATGGTCAGCTCCGCGCCTTCCTTGGCAAAGCGGATTCCCTCGCCGCAGATTTCCCGGATTTCCACCTTATCCAGCAGGACAACACCCTCTTCCCGAGCCTGTTCCTGGGCCTGGACATCGCCGCTGCGGCGGGAGAAGGAGCCGGGGTTCAGCACCGTAACGCTCTTCGCTCCCAGACGGATGGCGCACCGGGCTGCATCCAGCGCCGCAAAGCCGCCACCAATCACCGCGACACGCTCAGCCACCGCAGGCGCACCGCCGCAATTTACCCGGTACAGGAATTCCCGGGCATCCTCCGTGCCGGGGATGGCTTCCACGGTCTTCTCCGTGCCAACGGCGGCAAAGACCTTCTCATAGCCCTCCGCCTTCAGCTCCGCCACATCGGTAACGGTCCGCCCGAATACGAAGCGCACACCGCCCTGTCTCAGGTTTTCAATTTCCGCATCCAGCACGCCCTTGTGTCCGGCATAGTCGGGAATGCCATAGCGCAGAGCGCCGCCGGCGGCATTTTCCTTTTCAAATACCGTGACCCGGTAGCCGCCCTTAAGCAGCTCCGCCGCGGCACTCAGTCCGCAGGGGCCTGCGCCGATGACCGCCACAGTGTGCCCATTGGGCTCGGCATTGGCCCAGAGAGGCTTCCAGCCCTGCTCCCGGCCGTACTCCAGCACAAAGCGCTTCAGCTCCCGGATCTTCACCGGGGCATCCAGGCTGCCCCGGACGCAGGCATCCTCGCAGGGATGGGCACAGACCAGGGCGCACAGATTCTGGAGTGCGTTCTTTCCGGTAATCAGATCGTAGGCCTCCCGCAGCTCGCCCCGGGCAATTTTCTGAACATAGGCCTGCACCGGCACATGGTGGGGGCAGGCGCTCTTGCAGGGAGCGGAAAGGTTCGGCTCCCTGATCCGGGCATATCCGGCATACAGCGTCACATCGGTGGCGGTTTTTACCTCGTCCACCAGAATGCTGCGGAAATCATCCAGGCTGGTATAGCCGTGGCGCTCCATGTAGTCGTGCATTCCGGTAATCATGGGTCGGCAGATGTCATAGCCGGAAATCAGCGTTTCCGCACAGACACCGATCAGGTTGCCGCCGCACATGACCATTTCCACTGCGTCCTTCCAGTTGGTAATGCCGCCTGCCGCCATAATGGGGGGGGCCTTACCGCAGACCTTCCGGATCTCATAGGTATCCCGCTGGGCCAGAGGCTTCAGCCAGGAGCCGCAATGGCAGCTCATGCTGATCTCATCCTGCAGATGATAGGCAGCCTTTTCCGGGTGCTCCAGATCAATGGGCGGAAGGCCCATCCGGTTGCCGGTGCCGCCTACGGCATCGGCTCCTGCCTCGTACAGCGATTTTGCCACCTGGGCAATCTTACCGCCCTCCGGTGTCAGCTTGACGAACAGCGGAATGGAAATCGCCTGCTTGACCGCCCGGACGATCTCGGATGCCACATTGGCATTCTGTCCCATGCTGGCGCCGGTCTGCTTGGAGGCTGTCTGGGAACCGCCGGAGGTCAGCTCCAGATTGTAGCTCATATTGGGGCAGCACATATTCAGCTCAATGATATCCGCGCCGGCTTCCTCAAATTTTTTTGCCATATTGACCCAGCCGGAAACGCCCTCGTCTCCGGCGTAGGTGATATTTGCCATCAGCTTCAGATCGTGCAGCAGCGGCTTGGCATCCCGGATCAGCTGCAGGCCCTGGGCAAAGGTCAGTCGCTTTTCCGTGGTGAATGCCAGGGCGTTCCGGTCCTTAAAAATGCCGTAGCGGGGCTTGCGGTTGATATAGGGCGCAGGGTCAATGCTCAGCTTGATGCTGGCAGCAGCCCAGCCGGTCTCCTCGATTTTCAGCAGCTGCTCCACGCTCTTGGTAGTGGGGCCCGAAGCTACATAAAAGGGGTTCTTAAAGGTCACACCGCCAATGGTGACGGGAATCCGGATATCCGGCAGCTTTTCCGCCATAGCTTATCCCTCCAATGCTTCGTTGCGGATGTGGGTTCCTTCCTTCGCAGACTTATAGATCAGGTTAATGACCTTCAGGGTCTCCAGACCGTCCCGGCCCCGCAGGCCCACCTGGGCATCCACACCAGCCAGGGCACTGTCCACAAAATGGTTGATCTCACCGCAGTAACCCAGATTGTATTTTTCGTCCACCGCCGGATGGGACCAGCCGGTGGTAATTTCAGCCTTCTCCACGGTATAGTCCAGGCCGGGGATGGAGAACACCTTCACCGGGCCGGAGAAGCTCAGGTCCACATGGATGCAGCCCTGCTCACAGTAGATATCCAGGATATCCTCCATGCCGCCTACGGTAACATAGTTGGCCTCCAGAGTGGCATAGGTGCCGTCGGCAAAGCGCAGGAAAGCACCTGCCCAGTCCTCGCCCTCCATCTTGCTGTGGACCAGATTGTTCTCGCTGCCGCCGGAGGTCATGGCGGTAAGCTCACTCCAGCGGTTGTTCTTCAGCGCCAGCATGAAGCTGACGGGATGCACACCCAGGTGCACCATGCAGCCGCCGCCGCAGTATTTAATGGACTGGGCGAAGGGGCTGTGGGAACCGCAGTGGGACTCCCGGGCCCGGATGTACAGGGGCTTTCCCACCTTGCCGCTGTCCAGAATCTTCAGCGCTTTCCGAAAGGCCGGCGCAAAGAGCCAGTCTTCGGCGTAGTAGATATGCTTCCCCAGCCGGTCGGCGGTATCCACCATATCCTGGGCATCCGCGACCGTGGTAGCCAGGGGTTTTTCGCAGATAATGTCCCTGCCGGCGTTCATGGCCTTGATTGCCACATCGTGATGCAGGAAATTGGGCATACAAATATCCACCAGGTCACATTCGCACTCCCGGATGGCGGTATCGATATCGTCATAGGGGGTATATCCGGTAAAGCCATAGCGGTCAGCCAGGGCCTGAACCCGGTCCAGTGCCCGGTCGCAGATGCCAACGATCTCAACCTTGTCCTTGATACGGCTGTAGCCGTCAGAGTGGAGGTCGGCAGAGAACGCCGCACCAATCAGAAGTACACGAAGCTTTTTCATGCGGGTCAACTCCTTATCAGAAATAACTGTAGTTGAATTTTTCTTTGGATTGCATATAGTCAAAGATCTTGTTCAGTTCCTCCACGCTGCGCTCAGCGCAGTAGGCAAAGATCTTTTCTCCCTTTTCCGCCGTGGCCTTGGTGGGCTCTCCCCACACGCCATCGGGGCAAGCCCGGAAAATGCTGCCATAATTCAGATAGGGTCTGGGAATCGTCGGGACAAAGTCCACTGCCCGGTCCATATGCACCGTTTCCGGTGCCACCGCCAGAATCTGGGAGGTCTCCACCTCACCGGCATGGAGCTCTGTATTTGTTTCGATGATTCCCTTCTGGTAAAGCTCGGAAAAGAAGGCGCAGCCGTCCACCAGCGCCACCATCAGCTCCGGGTTGTACCGGGCATTCAGGTCCCGCACCAGCGGCGTATCGATAAAGACACCGCCGTGAAGCTGTAAAATGGCAACCTTACGGAAGCCCTGAAGCCTCAGTGACAGGATGATGTCGCTCATCATCTGGTAGAAGGTGGTGGGCTCCATCCAGACCGTACCCTTCTTTCCCATCTGCTCCCGGCAGGTGGAAATGGGTAGGGCCGGCAGCAAAAACGCACCCATCTTCCGGGCCACCCGCTGTCCCAGTTCGGTGGCAATGGCCCAGTCGGTCATCACCGGCAAGTGGGGGCCATGCTGCTCCAGAGAGCCTACGGGAATAATCGCCAGCTCCGGATCCAGTGCCATGATCTCATCAGCAGTTTTTCGGTACATTCACATCTTCCTTTCCGTTGCGGTCCAGGGGGCTGGGCCATCGGCGGTTATTCCGGCAGCTTGGAGGCGCTGTCCCGATCCAGATAGAGGGCCGCGTTGGTGTGGTTTCTCAGGATGCTGGAGGGGCAGGCCGTGGTCACCTCGCCGCACAGGGCGTTGTACACAGCATTGGCCTTGCGGATGGTGGGAACCACGCAGATTGCCTCCGGCACCTGCATAATGAAGGACATGGTAACGCTCATCGCCTGCTTGGGCACTGCGTCCAGATTGGGGAAGCAGCCGTCATTCACCTGCTGCTGGCGGCAGACATCGTCCAACTCCACCACCTTCACCGTTTTAGGATCCTCAAAATCCGCCACGGCAGGGTCATTGAAGGCCAGGTGGCCGTTTTCACCGATTCCCAGGAAAATCAGGTCGATGGGATATTTTTTCAGCAGCGCTGTGTATTCCTCGCATTTTTCCTGTGCCTTGTCACCGTCGCACAGCAGATAATGGAGCTCCTTGAAGGGAACCTTGTCGAAAATGGCTCTTCTCAGGAAGTTGCCGAAACCGGCAGGCTCCTTGTCGTCAATGCCTACGTACTCGTCCTGATGGAAGCCCCGGACCCTGGTCCAGTCGATATTCTCCTTCAGCAGGTTCTCCAGCAGGTCGTCCTGGGAAGGGGCAGCCGCGAAGACCACATTGCACACGCCGTTTTTTGCGATTACAGCGTTGATCCGCTTTGCCGCATCCGCTGCGGCAGCCTTGCCCATCTGCTTGCGGTCCTCAAAAATATATACAGGCAGGTTTACTACTTTTTTTGTTACAGGTTCCATTTCTACTTCTCCTTTTGATTTACGGAAGGAATTCCTTTCGTTACATATTTCGGGCAGAGCCCAGATATGCCGCCGCAACCTCGGGGTTCTCCAGCATTTCCCTGCCGGTTCCGAAGGTGACCACGCGGCCGTTTTCAATGACATAGGCATAATCCGCAATGCTCAGGGATTTTTTCGCGTTCTGCTCAACCAGAATAATGGTAACGCCCTCATCCCGGATCCGCTGAATATTGTGGAAAACGTCGTTGACAATAACGGGTGCCAGGCCCAGGGAGGGCTCGTCCAGCATCAGCACCCGGGGCTTCACCATCAGTCCCCGGCAGATTGCCAGCATCTGCTGCTCGCCGCCGGAGAGGGTGCCCGCATCCTGGTGCTTCCGTTCCCGGAGCCGGGGGAACATATCGTACTGCTCCTCCAGCAGTCGCTGAACCTCCTTGCCGCTGCTGATGGTGTAGGCACCTGCCATCAAGTTTTCCTCCACCGTCAGTCCGGCAAAAATCTTCCGTCCCTCGGGGACCTGAACCACGCCCTGACGCACCACCCGGTTTGCCTTGTCCGAAAGAAGTCCGCCGCAGTAGAGAATCTCGCCCCGGCGGGGGACCGCGCCGGAAATCGCGTTGATAATCGAGGTTTTTCCGGCACCGTTGGAGCCGATAATCGCGGTAATGGAGCCCTCCTCAATCCGCATATCCACGCCGCTAACCGCCTCGTGGATACCATAGCAGACCGTCAGGCCGTGAATATCCAGAATTGCCGCCATATTCTCACTCCTCCTCTCCCAAGTAGGCCTTCAGCACCAGCGGATCATTGCGGATCTGCTCCGGAAGCCCCTGGGCAATGGTCTGACCAAAATCCTGCACATAAATGTAATCACTGAGGTTCATAACCAGATCCATCCGGTGCTCAATGATGAGAATAGCCAGCTGCGGATATTTTTCCTTGATCTCGTTAATGAAATCCATCAGCTGGAAGACCTCCTCCGGGTTCAAACCGGCGGCAGGCTCATCCAGCATCAGCACCTTGGGGTTGGAAACCAGCGCCCGGGCAATCTCCACCCGGCGCTGTACGCCATAGGGCAGATTGGAAGGCCGGGTATTGGCATACTGATCCAGATTCAGCAGTTTCAGGCATTCCATGGCCCGGCGGGTCGTCTCCTTCTCCTGCTTCCAGCGCCGGGGCAGCAGGAGCATGGCCTCAATCAGGCTGTATTTTCCCGCAAAGTCCAGAGCCACCTTAACATTATCCAGCACGGAAAGGCCCGTAAACAGGCGGGTATTCTGGAAGGTACGGGAAATGCCCAGCCGGGCTGTCTCGATCTGAGATTTTCCGGTAATATCGGTATCCCCCAGGGTGATGGTTCCCTCATCCGGCTGATAAATCTTGGATATCAGGTTGAAAATGGTGGTTTTTCCCGCACCGTTGGGGCCGATAATGGCGATTACCTGACCGGCCTTGACCTGGAAGCTAAAATCCTTAACTGCCACAACACCGCCGAACCGCTTCTGCAGGTGCTCTGTTTTCAGAACGTATTCACTCATTTCTTTTCCTCCTTCCGGCGGCGCGCGGCAGCCTCCAGCTGTCTTTTCGCAGCCACAAAGCTCAGTTCACTTTCGCCCAGAATGCCCTGGGTCCGGAAGTTGATAACCGCAATAATCAGCAGGCAATAAATAACCGTCTTGAAACTCTGCAGGTCGATACCACCCAGCTTGATGCCCTTCAGGAATTCCGGCAGGACCTTCAGCGCGGCTGCGGAGATGACGGAGCCGGTCAGAGAATTGGTGCCGCCGAAGAACAGCAGAATCTGCATTTCCGAGGACAGAGTCCAGTCGAAGGCATCGGGAGAAATCACCCGGTTGCGTAGGCCGTAGCAGATGCCGCCAACGCCCGCGATCATGGATGCCAGAACATAAATCTTGATCTTCAGCTTGTACACGTCAATGCCGAAGGACCGGGCGGCAATCTCGTCTGTTTTCAGTGCAATGCACATCCGACCAAAACGGGAATACTTCAGATTCCGGACCATGAAAACCATCAGCACCGTAATGCCCATAATGATCCAGATCAGGCCCTTGACCTTGGGAATCTTGGAAAAGCCAATGGAGGCATTGGTCCAGTCGCCCAGCAGGATGACAATGGACGATACCATCTGTCCGAAGGCCACGCTCATCAGGGCGAAATAGTCCCGCCTGAGCTTCAGGGTCGGCAGGCTGATAATCAGGGCCACCAGGCCGCTGGCCAAAATGCCGATCAGGGCCGTTACGATAATGGGAAGGTTCAGGAATTTTGCCAGGCAGAAGGTCAGATAGGCACAGATCGACATATATGCCGCCTGGCCCAGGGAGAACATACCCGCAAGGCTGGTCATGGTGAACACACCGCACACCGTGATAATGGACACACAGGCCAGCATAATCAAAGAAAGCTGATAATTACTCATAGTGCGTCCTCCTTATACCTTGTCCTTGGCAAACTTGCCGGAAATGCCATCGGGACGAATTGCCAGGAAAATCAGCATTCCGCCAAACAGCGCAATGGGTGTAGCCAGGGAGCCGATCCAATAGGTCAGGATGATCTCCACCACGCCCAGAATGATGGCTGCGGAAATTGCGCCGCCCAGGCTGCCCAGGCCGCCGATCACGGATGCGATGAAGCCCTTGATCATCATGGAGGGGCCCAGCGAGGGATACACCGAATACTTCGCTCCCAGCAGTACGCCAGAGATGCCCGCCAGGGCACCGGCAATGGCAAAAACCGTAGTGATGACCATATTGGAGTTAATGCCCATCAGGCGGCTGGTTGCGGGGCTGATGGCAACGGTCCGGATTGCCAGACCGATCTTCGTTTTGTTGATAACGTACAGCAGGATTCCCAGGATCACCAGAGAAACCACCAGAATCAGGGAGTCAATGCTGGAGAACCGGAAGGATCCAATGTTGAAAGTGGTGCTCTGGAAAATCGCCGGATAGCCATAGAGATTTTTGCCAAAGAACACACTCAGAATCTGCTCAATCAAAATCGCCACGGTAATGGAAGCCAGGAAATAATACAGGTTGGGTGCCTGCTTCTTCCGGATGCGGCGGTAGGCCACCGTATCGATGCACAGCGCCATGGCAACGCCGCACAGTGCGGTGAAAATTACGGTTACGTAGAAGGGCGGGTTATTCAGCGCTCTCTGAAAAAAGAAGCCGATATACGCGCAGGCACTGATCATACCGCCATGCGCAAAATTACTGAACTTCATAATGCTGTAAACAATCGCGAAGCCCACCGCGATCAGCGCGTACACTGCGCCAAGGGAAATGCCGCTGATAAGCAGCTGCAAAAGGGAATTCAGCTCCATGTCTTTCCTCCTTGAAAACAGGGCGGGCGATGGACGCCCGCCCTGTGCCGTGGTATTGTCAGCTCTGTAAAAAATCAATCAGCCTTGTAGCTGGAGGTCATGTAGACCAGGCAGGAAACGGCATCATTTTCATCGTAGGTGGCAATGTACATACCCATATCCCGGGTGGGACGGTGGGTAGCGGGATCAATGGTGATCTTGGCGCCGCCGCAGGACTCGATTTCGATGGTCTGGTTCTCCAGGATATCCCGGACCTCAGCGCCGTCGGTGGGGTCCTCAGCCTTCAGCATGGCATTGTAGAGCACCATGGTGGCATCCCAGCCGAAGCCAACGTTGGAGGTAGGATAATCCGTGCCGGTGTCTTCCATCTGGATCTTGAGCAGTTCAGCGATTTTGCCTTCATTCAGGTCGTAGTTCTGGACGAAGTAGACATTGTAGATGTCGTTCTTAACCAGGCTGTTGAAGGGGGGATACATGGTGTTTGCGCCGACGATGCAGCCGGTGTAACCAGCGTCGCGGAGGTTGTCGTAAGCGGTGACCATCTGGTTGCAGTAATCGCACAGCAGAACCACGTCGGGGTTCAGGGCAGCGATCTTCTGGGCCTGTGCGGTATAGTCGGTATCGCTCCAGCCGAAGGTCTCACGGGCCAGAACCTCGCCGCCGTTGGCGGTGATGTAGTCCACGAAGGGATTCTCATGGGCAACAGCGTAGGCATTGGAGGTGTTGTACAGGGTTGCCACGGTGGTGGCCTTCAGGGTTTCCATGGCATACTCGCCCAGGATATAGCTCTGCACGGAGCAGGAGGGCTCAGCCAGGAACATATATGGATAGGCGTCACCGGTATCGGGGTCGGTGGTGCACAGCTCGTCCATGAAGTGACCAACAACGGGAATGCCGTCTTCCGTCGCCAGCTCCACCCAGGCAGAAGCAGGATTGGAAAGAGGAGGTCCGATGATTGCGCACACGCCAACCTCGTCCACCAGCTCACGATAGCAGGTCACGCCGACTTCCGTATCATTCTGGCAGTCACGGGTGTACAGCTCAATCTGACGGCCGTTGATGCCGCCGTTCTCGTTGATCCACTGGACAGCATACTTAACGCCCCATTCATTGGGCTGACCGGCAGTGGATGCGCCGCCGGAAGTATCCTGGATACAGCCGATCTTAATGGGGGCCAGCTCTCCGCCGTTATCCCCATTGCCGCCGTCGCCGGCGGTTCCGCAGGCCGCCATCAGGGACATGACCATGACCATGGCGATCAGCAGTGCGATGATTTTCTTCATGTTTTTTCCTCCATTCTGAATAGTGTTTGCTTTTATCGTGACGCATGGTATGCGACATCGACGGAACAAAATCACAGCTTTTAGAGAAAACGTTTTCTTGTTTCTGTTGCCGTATGTGAGCGTTTCCAATTTGTTTATTTTGACGAACGTCTGTCATTTTTATGGAATCTGTCCAAAATTCAAAGGAGCTTCTGGGTACATGATAATACATTGTCCCCAAAAAAGCAACCCCTTTTCTTGTACTTTTTGAAGAAAAATATAGAAAACGTTTTCCATCTTATAGACTATTGTTTCTGCATTGCCTATAATATAAGCAAGATATACAAAAAAGCGCGGCTATCCGTCTTCGGACAGCCGCACCGGGTTCATCGTTGCCTACAGCTCTTTTCCCGGAGGTGCCACCGTATCCCGGATAACCAGGCTGGGGGTCAGCTGCATGGTCACCTTCATATCGGCGTGCTCATTCTCCAGATTCTCCAGCAGCATCATAGCCGCAAGCCTGCCGCTCTCCACCGCAGGGTAACGGACCGTGCTGAGGGCGGGTTCAAAGGTACTGGCAAAGGGAATATCATCAAAGCCGAACACGGAAACATCCTCCGGCACCCGAATGCCGTTCTTTCGCAGGGTCTTGATGAGGCCCATAGCCAGCATATCGTTGACACAGATGATCGCCGTAGCCGGGCAGCCATCCCGCAGGAAGCTCTCCGCCACGCACCGGCCCGCCTCCAGATCATAGTCCCCATAGAGGTCAACATCCCGGGGCTTCCGCTCATACACCAGCGCCGGGTCATAGGGAACTCCCGCGATTACCAGTGCGTCCCGGTAGCCCATATGGGTCTCCGTCCGGGTCCAGCGGGTCATAGGCAGAGTGGCGAAGGCGATCCGCCGGTGTCCCTGAGCCAGCAGATGCTCCGCCACCATCCGGGCCCCTGCCCGGGAGTCGAAATTGATGCCCGGGCTCTGGGTTCCGGTTATCTTCTGGTCCAGCAGGACAAATTTCATTCCTTTTTTCTCGTATTCCCGGATGATATCCGCGTTTTCATCCACCGAGGAAAGGATTACGCCCCGGGCCTGGCGCTCATACAGCTTCCGCAAGCAGGCACGCTCCTGAGCCGGATCCCGCATGGTATTGCACAGAATGATGCCGTAATCGTTCTTTCCCAGCACCTCATTGATGCCCAGCATCGTCTGCAGATAAAACTGATTGGTAATATTGGGGATCACCAGGCCGATGTCCCGGTTCCCCTCCCGCCGCAGGGAGCGCGCCGTAGCATTGGGTACATATTCCAGCTGCTCCACAGCCTCCCGGACCCGCTGCTTCAGCTCCGCTCTGACGGGATATTCCGCGTCATTGAGCACCCGGGACACGGTTGCCAGGGATACCCCCGCCAGCTTCGCCACGTCCCGAATTGTAGCCTGTTTTCCCATAGGCCCCACCTCCGAAGTCCACGTTTGTGTTATTTTACCATATATTCCACAAAAATGGAACCGGTATTTTCAATTTCTCCCAATCTATTCAAGGAGGTACCCCCATGATCCAATCAAAACCCAGCCAGATGCTAAAGGGTGCCGCGAAAACCGCGGCACCCTTTTTGTTTACGGAGGGGCTTCCCGGCTGTCCGGGAGCTTCACACACCTCTATATTTTTCTTCCGGGACCGTATTCGCAGGAAAAATCGGTAAACTCCGCCCGGTTTTCTCCCACGGCATACATTCCCAGCACCACGCCGGTAAATCCGCCAGCCACCTCGCTGGACAGGTATTTGGTCTGTCCGGTGCCCAGACAGGCATCCTCCGCAAAGAATCGATATTGCAGTGGCTCCATTTCAATCCGAAGGGTGCCGCAGTCTTCTTCCAGAGGCAGCACTGCCTGAATATGACTCACATCTCCGATCCGGAGCCGGAGAAAGGCCTCAAAGCCCGCCTCAGACCGCCGGATTCCCAGGTCGTAATGCTCCTGCTCGGTCATATAGACGGTCAATCCCGCCTCTCCCCCATCAGCCCGGACCTGGCAGGACAGTGTGCCCTCCATATCCTTCTGCCGCAGGCCCAGGAAGGTCGGGGACGCAGGCTCATCCAGGGAGACCCGGGTACCCACCAGCACCGCCCGGTCCCGGCTCAGGCAATACAGCTCTTTCCGGGGATGCCGCAGAAAGCACCAGTCCCGATCCCACAGCGTATTGGCAAAGCTGAAGGTCTGCCTGCGCCGCTGCTCACCCGGAAGGGTCACCTCATATTCCAGAGCAGTGGTGCCATCCGCCCCGCACCGGAACCAGCCGTCCGCCGTTTTCTCCACCGGGGTCAGGAACACCTCCCGGCCCAGATGATGGAAGGGCATCCAGGTATCAATCTGGCGGAAGCCCAGGCTCACCATGTAGTATTTCCCATCCGGTCCGGTCACCAGCTCCCCGTGTCCAATGGCCTGAATGGGATAGGGGGCCTTATTCCGGTTGGTCAGCACCGGGTTATCCGGACAGTTTTCAAAGGGGCCCCACAGGCTTTCCGACCGGGCAAGGGTTATCATATGTCCGTATTCCGTTCCGCCCTCCGAGGCAAGCAGATAGTACCACCGGCCTATTCTGTACAGATGGGGGCCTTCCACGAACCGGCCTCCCGTCCCCTTCCATATGCTGCGGCTGGGGGTCAGCTTTGCGCCGGTGGCAATGTCAATTTCCGACTGAATAATGCCGCTTTCACCGAAATCGTCCACGCCGGTGCCGGTGAACCAGCACCGGTCCCCCTCAAAGTACAGCGATGGATCGATTCCGTCCTGCTCCACATACACCGGCTCCGACCAGGGGCCGTAAATATCATCGGTCCAGACGTAGAAATTCTGTTGGGTGGAATTATTGGTGGTGGTTACATAGAACCGCCCGTTGTGGAAGCGGATTGTCGGTGCGAATACGCCCCCGGAACTGGGCGCCCCATCCAGCGCCACCTGGCTGGGCCGGGTGAGCACATGACCAATCTGGGTCCAGTTCACCAGGTCCCGGCTTTCAAAAAGGGGTACCCCGGGGAAATACTGAAAGCTGCTGCAAACCATGTAATAGACCCCATTGACACAGCACACGCTGGGGTCCGGGTAAAAGCCCCGGAGGACAGGATTTTGATATTTCACCGGCGAATCACCGCTTCCAGCCGAATATCCCGGGAGGATGCGCCGATTTGAAGGGCATATTCTCCCCGCACGGGCACAAATTCCGCCTTATCCACATCATAGAGGGCAAAATCCCGATCCTCCAGCCGGAACGTCACCGTTTTCGACTCTCCCGGCAGCAGTTCGATCTTCTCAAAACCCCGCAGCTGATGGCTGGGACGGCGCACTGTCCCGGATTCCAGCGGAGCAACATACAGCTGCACCGTCTCCTTACCGGCACGGCTGCCGGTATTGGTCAGAGTCAGTGTTGCCTGGTTCTCCTCCACGCGCAGGTCGCTGTAGGCAAAGCTGGTGTAGCTCAGGCCATGTCCGAAGGGGAAGAGCACATCGGTCCCCACACTGTCATAGTGCCGGTAGCCCACCATAACGCCCTCGTCGTAGCACACCCGGTCTGTATTTCCAAAATTCACACCAAGCCGGGCGGGGCACTGCTCCGCGTTCCGGATAAAGGTCTCCGCCAGATGACCGGAGGGGTTCACCTGTCCAAAAATGACCTCCGCCAGTGCGGTACCGCCCTCCATGCCGCCGTAGTAGCTCCAGAGAAGGGTCTGGGCCTTGTCCACCCAGGGCATCTCCACCGGGGAACCGGCGAAAAGGACCACAACGGTATCCGGTCTGGCCTCCAGCAGCGCCTCAATGACGGCATCCTGACCGTAGGGCAGTTTCATGTCCTTCCGGTCCAGTCCCTCCACGTCATAGTCGTGGTTCAGGCCGCCCACAAAAATCACCGCATCGCTGCTTTTTGCCAGTTCCAAGGCCTGCGCAAGCAGCTCTTCATTGGTGGGGGCTACCTCTGCGGGCATTCCGGGAGATTCCGTTCCCTGCTGGGTGGAGCTGGCCTGCCAGCTGATTTCCGGGCGGCTTCCGGCTACGGGAATCTCGTAGCCCGGGGCAAAGGTCACCGTTGCGTTGCCGCCCAGCAGCTTTTTAATACCCATCAGCGGTGTGATCTCATAGAGAGCCTTGATTTCCGCGCTGCCGCCGCCGTTGGAGTGAACCGTCACCGCATTGGCTCCGATCACCGCAATTTTCTTTGCTTTTTCCCGGCTGAGGGGCAGCACATTCCCCTGATTTTTCAGCAAAATAATGCCTTCCTCCGCCACCGCCCGGGTTGACTCCCGGTGTTCCGGCGTATTGTAGGCTCCCGCCTTCCGCTCTGCTTTAGCGGGACCGATCATTTTCAGCCGCAGCATGAGCCGCAGGATATTGCGGATCTTGTCATCAATCCATGCCTGGGGAATTTCTCCGCCTTTCACCTTTTCCAGCAGGGGCTGAGCCATGTTATAGCAGTCAAAATCATAGGTAACGCCCATTTCCACATCCAGGCCGGAGACTGCCGCCAGCCGGGTGTCGTGAACGCCGCCCCAGTCGGATACCACCAGACCGTCGTATTTCCACATCTCCCGGAGAACCCGGTTCAGCAGATGCTCTCCCGTGCAGCAGTGCTCCCCATTCAGAAGATTGTAGGCCCCCATCAGGGAAAAGACACCGCCCTTTTCCACCGCCGCCCGGAATCCGGGATAGTAGATTTCCTGCAGGGCCCGCTCATCCACCAGGGTATCCACCCAGAGGCGCTCGGTTTCCTGAGAATTCGCCGCAAAATGCTTGACGCAGGCCGCCACATCGTGCTGCTGGATTCCCTTGACCATGGGCACCACCAGCTGCTCCACCAGATAGGGGTCCTCGCTCATATACTCAAAATTCCGTCCGCACAGCGGGCTTCTCTTGATATTGATGCCCGGTCCCAGAATCACATCCTTACCCCGGCCCCGGGCCTCCTCGCCCAGGACGCTGCCGCTCTCACCGGCCAGCTGCCGGTTCCAGGTGGAGGCCAATGCGCTGTTGCAGGGAAGATAGGTCACATAGTCGTCGGTATTTCCCACATTGCGCCACTCGTTATCCGCAAATTCCGCCCGGACACCCATGGGGCCATCGGAAAAATGGAGTGCGGGAATGTCCAGTCTGGGCACCTCCGCCGTGCGGAACAGGCCCGCGCCGTGGATCATGCCGATTTTCTCCTCTGGTGTCAGCAGGGAAATCAGCTCTTCAATATATTTTTCCATAGTACCCTCCTCAGCACGAAACGGTCACATCGGCGCTGCCCTCCAGGGCCAGCACCACATTTTCACCCTCCAGGGTATATTCACAGGATACGGCCCTGGGACTTCCCACATTGACCAGCACCACCTTGCAGGGCTTATCGGCCTTCACGGAGATATAATAGGTGCCCTGATCCCGTGACACGGTAGCCTTCAGCTCCCGGACATTGTCCGCCGAATACACCGAGGTGCTGGCAGCGCAGCCCTCCTTTACCGCATAGACCATCAGGCCGACACCGTCGGTATAGTCATACACCGGGTCATCCTCATGGGCACCCAGGGCAATGATGCTGTTTTCCCGGACATATAGCGGGATGCTCAGATAGCCGTGCTTTTCCCGGTACCACTTGCCGCCCTCCTTGACTTCGCCGGTAAGCAGGCTGGTCCAGGTGCCCTCGGGCAGGTAATACTCTGCCATGGAGCGGTCATTGAAGATGGGGGCGATCAGCAGGCTGCCGCCCAGCATATACTGGCTTGCCAGATACTGGCAGTTCTTGTCCTCGGTAAACTCCAGCACCATGGAGCGCATCATGGGTACGCCGGTGGTGGAGGTCACGATGGCATTGCGGTACAGGTAGGGCATCAGCCGGGCCTTCAGTCGGGCAAAGAACCGGACCACATCCACAGATTCCTCATCGTACAGCCAGGGCACCCGGTAGGAATGGGAACCATGGAGCCGGGAATGGGTGGACAGCAGGCCGAAGGCGCACCAGCGCTTGTACACATCCGGCGTGGAGGTGCTCTCGAAGCCCCCGATATCGTGGCTCCAGTAGCCGAAGCCGGAGCTGGTCAGGCTCAGGCCGCCCCGCAGGCTCTCCTCCATGGACTCATAGTCCGACCAGCAGTCGCCGCCCCAATGGACCGGGAATTTCTGTCCGCCGGCGGTGGCGGAACGGGCAAAGAGGATCGCTTCCTTCTCGCCCTTCTTCCGGGCAATGGTATCATAGACCACCTGATTATACAGGTAAGTGTAGTAATTGTGCATTTTCTGCGGATCGGAGCCGTCATGGTACACGCAGTCGGTGGGAATCCGCTCACCGAAGTCCGTCTTGAAGCAGTCAACGCCCATATCCATCAGCGCTTCCAGCTTGGCGCTGTACCAGCGGCAGGCCTCCGGGTTTGTGAAATCCACGATTGCAAGGCCGGGCTGCCACATATCCCACTGCCAGACCGCCCCATTGGGCCGCTTGATGAAATAGCCCTTCTCCATCCCCTCGGCAAAGAGCGCGGATTCCTGGCCTACATAGGGATTGATCCAGACGCAGATTTTCAGGCCCTTGTCGTGAAGCCGCTTCAGCATCCCCACAGGGTCCGGGAACACCCGGTTATCCCACAGGAAATCGCACCAGCTGAATTCCTTCATCCAGAAGCAGTCAAAGTGGAATACCTTCAGGGGAATTCCCCGGGAGAGCATACCGTCCACGAAGGAGTTGACGGTTTCCTCATCATAGTTGGTGGTAAAGGAGGTGCTCAGCCAGAGGCCGAAGGTCCAGGGCGCAGGCAGGCCGGGCTTTCCGGTGATATCGGTGTAGCGCATGAGCACTTCCTTCATAGTGGGGCCGTTAATCAGGAAATAATCCAGGCTCTCACCTGTCACCGAAAAGGCCGCCTTGGTAACCATCTCCGTGGCGATTTCAAAGGAAACCTTTTCCGGATGGTTGACAAAAACGCCATACCCCTTGTTGGAGATATAGAAGGGAACATTTTTATAGGACTGCTCCGTGGAGGTACCGCCGTCCTCATTCCAGATATCCACGCTCTGACCGTTTTTAACGAAAGCAGTGAATCGTTCGCCCAGGCCGTAAATCAGCTCTCCCACACCCAGGGACAGCTGCTGGCGCATATAGGCATCCTCCGGTCCCCGGTCGTAGGCAAAGCCCTTCCAGTCGGTTTTCATATAGGCAAGATCCCGCCAGCCGGAGGAGGTGATCTTTTCCTCACCCCGCCAGAAGGTCAGGGCGGCGCTTTCCTTGTTGACCTCCAGCCGCAGGGAGCCGCTGGAAATCACCAGCAGCTGCTCCGTCTCTTCCGCCTTCAAATGGCCCTGCTCGGGCTGGGCAATATCAAAATGGGGGCCCGCATCGGGAATGCCCATATGATGGAAGGTCTGGACCCGCAGAACCTCCGGCCAGGGTGCCGTAATCCGAATGGTCAGATTGATACCGCCCAGCGTATCCCCCCGGTGATTGATCCGGCTGGTGGGGGCGCAGATGGTCACCGCGTCCGCCTCAATTTTGGAAAAATAAACCTGCGCGGGAGAAAAGCATTCGCAGCCTTCCTTTTGAAGCCAGCATCCGTTACTGAATTTCATGGTTTTTCCCTCTTTCATCTGATCGATTTTTATGCGCGCCGTGTTCACCGGTGCGCTTCACCATGCTATCATTTTATAACAAAAAGAAAATGGAAACTACTGGAGATATTATAGAAAATTCACTATTGAAATTTGACAAAATCACTGTTTGGTCGTATAATCCAGAAGGATATGACGATAGGAGGCGGCAAGATGTACACCATCCTGGTAGCAGACGACGAAGCCATCATTCGGGAAGGCATAAAATACCTGTTTGACTATGAAGCCCTGGGCTATACCATCTGTGGCGAGGCCGCCACCGGCGACCAGACCTTTGAAAAAATCTGTTCCCTGACCCCGGATGTGGTGCTTCTGGACATCCGTATGCCCGGGATCTCCGGTCTGGAGGTCATCCGCAGGGCCCGGGCTCAGGGCTATGCAGGAAAGGTCGTGATCGTCAGCAGCTACACGGACTTTAAATATGCCCAGGAGGCCATCCGCTACGGAGTGCAGAACTATATCACCAAGCCCATCGACGAGGATGAGCTGAAGGATATTCTGCTGTCCTTCCGGCAGGCCTTTGACCGGGAACGGCAGACCCGCACCGCCACCCAGCACTACCGGGCCAAGGCCCGGGGCGGCATTGTCCGGGACATTCTTCTGGGCGAGGCTCTGCCCGGACTTCAGGCACTGACCGAGCTGAATCTGCTGCAAAGCCCATATCAGGTGGTGGTATTCCGGCAGACGGAGCCGGGTGCCTCCGGCCCCAGCCGACTGTCCAACCCGGACAACAGTATGTATGACCATATCATGCTGGAGGGCCGGGACGTTCTCCTGCTGAAGGGGGACAGCGCCATCGGGAAATTCCGGGAGCTGGTGGAATACAGCGCACGGTCCTTCCGCAATTCCGGGGAACCGCTCCCCTTTTTCGCCTGCGGCGACACCGTCCCCACGCTGGAAGCCGTGCCGGGCTCCTACCGCCAGGCTCTGCGGCTGCTGGAGCGGCGGTTCTTCTGCCCGCCGGGGCAGTATCTGCTGGACAGCAGCGCGCTGCTCGGGCTGGAGGGTGCGGAGCCGGTGGTCCGCCCGGAGCTTGTGGAAGCCTACGCTGCCCGGCTGCTGGACTGCATTCAGTCCTTCAACCGCCGAAAAATCGCGGACATTTTGAAAGAGCTGCAGGCACTTCTCTTTCACGCCTCGGACTCCACCGACTCCATCCGCCTGTTTTCGACAGACCTTTATCTGCAAATCAAAGAGCAGATGCACCATCTGTATCCCGAAAGCGAAATCCCCTTCTTCACAAACGCCGCCATTATCCGCACCATCGAGGAGGCTGCCTGCCTTCAGGATATTATTTGGTTCTACACCAAGCGCTTTGAGGTCTTCATGGATGCCATCGGCATTTCCACCCGGGACAGCGTTCTTGATGACGTGCTCCACTATATTCAGCACAATTACGCCGGCAATATCACCCTGGAAACCATTGCCCCCCTGTTCGGTTACAACCGGTCCTATCTGGGAAAGATTTTTACCAAGAAAATGGGGCAGAATTTCAACTCCTATGTAGATTTTGTTCGGATTGAGAAATCCAAGGAGCTTCTCCTGAACGACGATATGAAGGTTTACACCATTGCCGAGCGGGTGGGCTACAGGAATGTGGACTATTTCCACATTAAATTCAAAAAACATGTGGGCATGAGCCCTGCGGAATTCCGCAAGAAAAACAAAGTTTCTTTGTGTTCTCCGGAGGAGAACACACAAAAGGGTTCCCTTTTGTGATTTTCAAAAAGACCAGCTGTCCGTGCAGACAGCTGGTCTTTTTTATCATGCGGCAGGGCCGTAATAGAAGGTGATTTCGATGGTCCGGACGTTGGGCAGAATGCCGTCATTGCGGTCGAGGATGCACGGAGCGCATCCGGTCAGGTCCCCGTCCATGGTCCGGGCATCCTCCGGCAGCTCCTTGACCCACTCATTGAACAGGTTCACCCGGGTGGTGATCTTGTTGTCGGAGGCGGTATAGGGCTTGGTGCAGAGGGTATACACCTCGCCATTGATCTTCACTTCCCGGATATCGATGACATAGCCCGGGAAAAGGAGCTCGCCGTTCATTACCGCCAGAGCGGAGAATGCGGTGCTGGCAGAGAAGCCCGCGGCGGTGCCCGTAAAGTCCAGTGCCACCGTATAGGTCCCCTCACCGGTGACTGTGACTGCCGTATCCACCACACCGGCGGTAATGGAGTCCGGGTTGTACTCATCGCCCACGCTGTAAGTCACGCCGTAGTCACCGCTGTTCCACATGATCCACGCCACGGCAGTATCGGCAGTGACCTGAATGGTATCCTCCCGGAAGGATTCCGGTGCCGCCTCCAGAGCGGCCTTCAGCCGGCGGTTTGCCATGATGCCCTCTTCCTCAACGGTCATCAGGGCATGGGCCTTGACATTGTGATTTGCATAGTAGCTTGCCAGCTCATCCACCATGGTCAGGGTCCGGCGGTTAAAGAAGGCGCTGCAATCCCACAGGCAGGAGGTGTAATTGTACAGATCGCACAGCGACAGGAAGCACTGATGGTAAACATCCGTATTGGCCTGGACCTCTGTGGCGTACAGAACGCCGTATTCACCGATCACCACGCCGACACCCTCATTGGTAAAGCGGGTCATCTGGTCCAGCGTCTCCATCATATACTGAATGTCTGCCTGGGTTCCCCACTGGACGGTGGACTGACCATCGCCGCAGTAGGACCAGGGATCGTAATAGTGAACCGAGATCAGCAGCTTGCTTTCGGCAGAGTCCGTCGGCATAACGAACCGGTCATCGCAGGTATTGGCAATATTGGTGCCAAAGCCGGGAATCAGCAGGAACCGCTGGGCATTGTTGCCGCCGGTGGCACGGACCGTATTCACAAAGGTCTGGTTCACCAGATTTGCCAGCTCGTATTTCTCATCATCACTGAGGTAGGTGGTAACAGAGTCATCACAGTAGAGGGTGGAGTTCTCATCAAACCGGGCACCGATCTCCTCGTTGGCCCCCTCAAAAATCAGGTGGTAATCGTATTTTTCAAAGCGCCGGGCGATTTGCTGCCACATTCCGATGTAGGCCTCCATGGCAAGCTCCCGGGTCTGCTGGCTTTCGGAGCCGAACATACCGTACCAGCCGCCGTCCCAGTGGTCATTGACGATAACGAACATATCCGCCTCCAGGGCCCACTGGACGATTTCCTCCACCCGGTCCAGATATTCCGGGGCAATGGTGTAATCCCCATCGGTGCCCAATGTGGTGGCATTGGTCATCCAAGCCACAGGAATCCGGAGGGTATCGAAGCCCGCAGCCTTCATGCCCTGGATCATCTCACGGGTGGTTTCCGGCTGGCCCCAGCAGGTTTCGTAATAGCTGGGATCATAGGAATAGGCAGAGCCGATGTTGGTATCGCAGGCCTCCATGGTATTGCCCAGGTTGGTGCCGTTTCCCATCAAATGGGTCAGCTCCAGGGCCGTCAGCTCCGCGTTCATAAATTCGGCAACCTTATCGGTTTCATTGGTCGTCGATTCTGCGGTGTCTTTGGTGGTTTCCGGCGAAGTACCGCCGGCGCAGCCGGAAAACAGGCCCAGCACCATAACAGCCGACAAAATCAGGCAGATGATTTTTTTCATACACTTTCTCCTTCCGGGCAGGAATGCGCCCGTTTATTGTTCCGCAAAGGTCAGTCCCCGGATGGTGAAGGTCACGCTGATGGTCACAGGCTCCTCCACATTGATATTGAGAACATGGTTCTCCTCATCCACGCTGACCTCCTCCACCGCGCTGCCATCCCAGGCATTCAGGGGATCATTGGTATCGAAAATGCCGTTCGCCTTCAGGGCAGATCGGAAGGTGCTGTCTTTCAATGTCAGCTCCTGACCGTTTACGCAGACACTGTCCCAGCGAATTTCGCAGGCCGTTACGGCAGAGGCCTTCTGGTCGCCGTCCCGCACCGCCTGGTCATACAGGAACACCGCGGTCAGGTTCCGCAACGCCGTAACGCCCATTTTTCTGGAGGATTCGCTCAGGTGCGTGGTGCAGTCAAAGCTCAGGGTATACTGCCCGTCCTCACAGATTTCAATATAGGGGCCGTACTCTGTGTTGGAGCACCCCAGCTGGGCATCATTGTAGAGCACATTCAGTGTCAGCCGCAGTACATTCTCATAAACAGGCGCAGAAACGGTGACCGGGACAGTCTTCCGGGTGCCATCCGGCGCCGTAATGGTGATTTCCGTGGTTCCGGCAGACCTGCCCACCACCTTGCCATACTTGTTGACGGTGGCGACCGTCTCATCAGCGGAGGAAAAGCTCAGCTCTCCCTCTCCGCCCTCGAGAGATGCCACAATGGGCACCATCTGCTCTGCCGTGACGCTGTAGGATTCCGCATCCGTCAGAATCACGGTCTTGCCTGTATCGGAAGGAGGCGTATCACCCGGCTCCGGCGCGGCGCAGGCCGTCAGGGACAGCAGCAGGCACAAGGCCAGTGCAAGCCCTCTTCTCAGTTTTCTCATCGTTACTCTCCCTTTCCTGTGGGCGGCTCCTCCGGGTAAATCATAGCGCCGGGCTCCTTCTCGATCAGGCCGAAGAAATACCGGGCATAGCCGCTGACGGTGAATATCATGCAGGCCGGGCCGATCAGGGCACCCACCAGCAGCGTGGTGCTGTTCCAGAAAATCAGCACCACTTCAACAAACAGGACAAAAATCAAGCTCAGTGTTCGCACGAAATAGCGGGTACAGATGTCCGCGGAGTTTTTCAGTGTCCGGATCAGGGTATTTTCATACCGGGCCTGAAGATGGAACGCGAACAGGAAGCAAAGCGTAAATACAAAGGCCGCCACCAGTCCCATAACCAGCAGGAGCATGGGATTCCCCTCCAGCTGCTCAAAAAGGGAAAAATCCAGCCACACCACATAGGCGCACAGCAGCACCAGCAGCCCGTAGGGGATTCCGTTTTTCACATTTTTCCGGAAGGCAGCCAGGAAATCCCTGCCCACATGGCCCTCCTCCCCCGCCGCCATCTTCATCGTCACATCCGCGGCGGCAATGCAGGCACCACCCATGGTCACAATGGGCAGCGAGCAGATCAGCCACAGAAAATTGATGACCACCAGATCCAGCAGGGTTTGCATAAATTTATAAATCGGGCCCTCGGGGGCGAAAAGCTTCATAGATATCTCTCCAGAAATTATGGTAAGAAAGGCTGTCCCCCTTTGGAGACAGCCTTTCGGGGGTCACATTACTGCACCTTGCTCAGGTCGGCAGCCCGGCGGGCTTCCGCCTGCTCCACAGACCACTGGACGCAGTCCTCATAGCCATAGGCCTTGGCCTGAAAAATCATCGTATTGACGATATAGTCAAATTCCGCGTCAGAGCCGGCATACAGAGCCTTCCAGCTGTAGGTGACGATAATATCGGTAACGGAGGACCAGGTTGTTTTGAAGTCGTCCGTCTTGGGCGCAAAGGAGAAGCTGTTGCAGATGGAGTAGTCCGTGGTGCCCATATATTCCTCCACGGAGGATACGCCGTAGTGCTCCCGCCAATCCTGCTCGGTATCGCAGGCGGCATCGGACTGGTAGCTCTTCCAGTACAGGTAGTTGAACCGTTCGCCGTTGGAATCCGGGTTCACGGCATCCAGGCTCCAGGTGGTGTTGTTGGCCTGGAGGCAGCCGGAGTTGAAGTCGCCGGTGCCTTCGTATTCGCCGGTCATCAGCGTATCCCGGGCGAAATAGACCTGCTTGCCAAAGTCGGTCCAGTGGGTGTAGCCCTCGTCATCGTAGTACCAGCACAGATCCTCGGGGCCGTAGAAATAGGTCATAACGCCCTCCGGGGTGCACAGCCAGTTGATGATCTCCATGCACTTTTCGGGATTCTCGGTATTGGAGCCGATGGACCAGATCCGGCTGCCGCCCTCGGCAGACATGGCGTAGACGATGGGGTGGGCCTCATTGGGCACCAGGGAGCACATCATCTTGTTATCCGCCACATGGGCAGGAGAATTGTAGCCCAGAGAGCCGGAGTAATTGAAAATAGAGAAGAACACGCCGCCAGCCTGGAGCTTTTCATACATATTCTCGTAGGTCTGGGTCATGGAGTTGGGGTCAACCAGACCGTTCTGATACAGCTGATTGAAAAACCGCAGGGCCGTCAGATAGGGGCCGTTTTCCTCCAGCGCGTCGTGGAAATTGCCGGTGGCGGGATCATACACGCCGATACCGTGCTCGTCGTAGCCATAGTAGGCAGTGGCGAAGGCCTTGACGTACATGACCATATCGCCGTCCCAGTCGGGCCACAGAGAAACCGCGTATGTCTCATTGCCGTTGTCATCGGTGGGGCACAGGGCCTTCATATCAATGAACATATTCAGCATATCATCCATGCTGTTGATTTCGGGATAGCCCAGTTCCTTGTACAGATCCCAGCGCAGGTCCCAGGTGTAGAAGAAGGAAGCATGGTCGCCGGTGGCGGCTGCCACGTCGTGACCGAAGCCATAGCACACATTCTCACCGGTGATGGACTCAGTCAGCTTTGCGTTCTTCTGCAGTGCCGCCTGCATATTTTCATAGATGTAGGGACCGTATTCCTGGAGCAGGTCGTCCTCGTTCCAGTCGTACAGCAGGCCGGCCTGGACTGCCCGGGTGTAGTTTTCACCATCGCCGCCCCAGACCACGATATCGCCCAGGAAGCCGGACTCCATCCGGGTCTCATAAACGCCGTCGGTAGAGGGAATGATGTTCAGAACCACATTAAACTTCTCCTTCAGCAGCTTGGCAACCCAGCCAACCTGCTCGCCGGAGTAGTTTGCCAGCTCGCTGAACACCGTCAGCGTGATGGTTTCCTCATCGGCACCCCCTGATGCGCAGCCCGCCAGCATACCGCAGCCCATAACCAAGGCCAGCAGCAGCGCAATGATCTTCTTGACCGTTGTTTTCATAGTGTGTTCCTCCCTTGTTGTTATACGGCTCAGCCCTTGACGGCGCCGAGCATAATGCCCTTTTCAAAATACCGCTGCATGAACGGATACACCAGCAAAATGGGAATAACCGCGACCATGGACACGGTGTATTTGATGACCTTTGCCGATGCCATGGATTCAATGAAGCCGATGGCAGCGCCGGCACCGCCGGAGGAAATCAGGCCCTCAATATTGGAGGCAGCGTTCAGGTAATTGTAGAGCAGGTGCTGCAGCGTGAACAGCTTGGAGTTGTTCTGCATCAGAATCAGAGAATCCGTAAAGGAATTCCAGTGTCCCACTGCGCCGAAGATGGCAATGGTTGCCAGAATCGGCTTGCTCAGGGGCCAGATAATCCTGGTGAACACGGTCCAATAGCCGGCGCCATCGATGAAGGCGCTTTCCTCCAGCTCTGCCGGGATGGATTCAATGTAGGTCTTCACCAAAATGATGTTGTAAGGGGCCACAATGCCCGGAATGATATATGCCAGGAAGTTGCCGGTCAGGCCCAGCATGGACATATTCATATACCAGGGGATGATACCGGCGTTGAAATACATGGTGATGATGATAAAACGATACCAGACCTTCCGGTGCCACATCTCCTTTTTGGTGACCAGATAGCCGATCAGGCCCGTAGCCGCCACCATCAGGCAGGTGCCGATTACCGTCCGGCCGAAGGTGACCATAAAGGCGGTAAAAATATCATCCACCTTCAGCATATTGATGTAATTCTGGAAGTTGATGCCCCGGGGCCAGAGGGTGATCTTGCCCGCCACCACCAGGGAGCTGTCCGAAATGGTATTGATGAAGATGTAGTAGAAGGGGAAAATGCAGCTCAGGGTAAACAGGCCGAAAATGGCATAGTTCAGAACATCAAAGACCACATCTCCCGGGCGGCGCTTGTAAACCAGCTCGCCATTGGCTTTTCTTTTCACTTTAGACATAGCCAGGCCTCCTTACACAACGCTGCTGCCCCGGATCCACTTGGATGCGGTATTCGCGATGAACAGCAGGACGACGGAAATAATGGATTTTGCCATGCCAACCACGGTGGACAGGGGGATGGAGCCGTTGCCAATGCCCAGATTATACACATACAGGTCCAGGACCTCGATAAAATCCTTGTTGTTGGCGTTGGAGAACACCAGATACTGGTCCATACCGTTGGACAGGATACCGGCAATGGACATAACCAGCATGACCACATAGGTGGGCAGCAGTCCGGGAAGGGTGATATAGAACATTTTCTGGAAGCGCCCGGCACCGTCCACGGTAGCGGCCTCGTAAAGCTGCTGGTCAATGCCGGAAATGCCGGAGATATAGATAATCGCGCTCCAGCCCACGCCCTTCCACATACCCCACAGCAGCATCTTCAGCCACATATGGCTGGAGCTGCCCAGGTAGTTGGTGGTATAGTTTCCTCCGGTGATATTGGACAGCAGGGTGTTGATAAAGCCGTCCGTATTGAAAATCGCGAAGGCGATGGCATAGACCAGAACCCAGCTGATAAAGTTGGGGATGGTGGTAAAGGTCTGAACGAACCGCTTGAATTTAGCGGAACGGGCCTCCGTCAGGAAAATGGCAAAGGCCATGGGGACCCAGCTGGTCAGGATACCCAGGCCGGACAGTGCCAGGGTATTTTTCAGCACGTTCAGCAGCCGGCTGACATAGGCCGGGTTCTGGACCAGCGTCTTGAACCATTTCAGGCCGACGAAGGTATCCGAGCTGATGGTGCCGCCGGCGGAATAGTCATAGAAGGCATAGCGCCAGCTGTACAGGGGCAGGTAAGAGAAGGCAAACACCAGGGCCAGGAAGGGAAGCAGCATCAGAAACAGCTGATACTTGGATTCCATCTCCAGCTTCTGGCCCTCCGGTGCCTTGGGTACCCGGAGGAAAAGGTGGAGGGAAAGCCCGAAAATCGCCACAGCCAGCACCAGGAAAATGGGAATGCCCACAGGGAACTGCCAGGTAATCTTCTGAGGATTGGCAGAGCCGGTAATCAGGAAATAGGAAGCCGTGATCACGCCCACGCCTGCCAGCTGAGCCGCACTGCCCGCCAGGAAGAACCGGTTGCCCACATTCTTCATCCGAAGATTGCCAACGCTCATGCAGCCGCCCACGCACATCAGGACCACACCCACCAGGACCGCCAGGCATCCGATATACAGCAGAACGAAGGGTCCCTTAGTGAGCCAGCCCTTGTCAAAGGCACGGTTCAGTCCGTTGACCAGGCTGGAATAGGAAATGGCATTGGTAAACAGTGAAGCCGTGCCGGTGATCTTTGCCTGTCCGGCAGTGAGCACGATGTGGGACGGCGACACGCTGGGGAAGAACAGAAGCGCCGTAAACAGCAGCAAAAGGACCCGGTTGATTATGTAAGGCAACTGGGTTTTTTTCAGTTTTTCCACGGTTTTTTCATCCAAGGAAAACACCAGACCTTTCTTCCGGCTTGGGGAAAGCCTTTTTGTATGGTTATATTATATTTGACGAAAGGCAAGAAAAAAACCTTAAATTTTTTAACTGATTTGCCCCACTTTTTCCACCCTGCGGCGACCCGCAGACTGCTGAAAATATTTTTCCGGAAAGCGGTGCGGCCCCAATGCCTCCCGCCAGGGGGGGAGCAGGCGGCAGAGCATCCGCCCCGGGCGCGTTTCAGGAAACGAAAAATGCCCTCTGAACGCTGAAGCGCGCCGCAGAAAACTGCGGCGCGCCGAAATCATTTAATTACTTCTTTTTCTTCAGAACAACGACCACGACCACAGCAGCCACAACGACCACAGCGATCACGATGCCAACGATGACACCGGTGTTGCTCTTCTCCACAGCAGGTGTTTCAACCTCATCATCAGAAGGCGTTTCCACAGGCTTGGTGTCCTCGACAGGCTCATCTGTCTTCAGGCTTTCATTGTCATAGTTGAAGCCGGAAACAGTGAAGCGGATCTCCAGAGACTCGGTGGGAGTGGGATAGTAGGAAATTTCCTTAACATCGTCATTCCACTTGTTCTGCACCAGAACATGGATTGCTTCCTTGGCATCCGGGTTCAGGACCGCGTTGTCGTAGGTGTGGCGAACCTGACCGTCAACCAGCAGCTCCACGTTGGTAATCTGGATCTTGTCGGACTTGGGGATATCGGTGGAAATACCGATGATGTTGAAATAATCCTGACCGGCAGCGGCAAAGTCATCCGCAAAGATGGTGCCGAAGTCGGTGATGGAGACGGAGTAGGTGCCATTGCCAGCAATAACGGCATCGATGACAACACCGTAGTTCGCCTTGGAATCGTTGTTGGTGATATGGGGGCCCCAAACCTCGGAACCGATGCCGTTGGCGCTGTCGCAGGCGTCACGGAAGGTCCATTTGGGGGTCTGGAGCATCAGGTAGGCGTTGAAGGTGCCGTCCAGATCGATGGGAATTTCAACAACTTCGGGCTCGGCAGCCTTGCCCACCAGAATGGAGTTCAGGGTGATGGTGTACTCGATGGTGGTGAATGCGCCGGGTTCCTCGATGTACTTGGTTCCCCACTCATTGTAGCCACCGGCCAGACGGATGCAGTCCTCGGCGGGGTTGTTGTCACCGGTACCCTCGGGCCACCAGGTCTTGCCCTCGGCATCGGCCTCCATGTTGATGGGAACCTCCACGCCGTCGATCTTACAGGTGATGTCAAAGTCGATGTCCTGAATACTGTTGCCTGCGCCCTTGCCGGTCAGGCAGGGAGCAAAGTACCAGGAATTAAAGGTGGGGGTATCAAAGGTCAGAGAAATGGTCACGGTATCGCCAACCTTGGCAGCGGCGGTAACGGGAACGATACCATCCACCCAATCGCCGGTGAAGCCCCAGCCCCAGTCGTTCTCGGCTTCCTTGTCGCCGCCGTAGGCAACGAACAGGGTGTAGACCTCTTCGGACTCGGAGATGACCAGCTCAGCAGGAGCCTTCTCATCGACTGCGTTCAGGGTAATGGTGTACTCGATGGTGGTGAAGGAAGCAGGCTCTTCGATGTACTTGGTTGCCCACTCATTGTAGCCGCCAGCCAGGCGGATGCAGTCGGCAGCGGCGAAATCGCCGGTGCCCTCGGACCACCAGGTCTTGCCCTCAGCGTCGGCTTCCATGTTGATGGGAACATCCACGCCGTCGATCTTGCAGGTCACGGTGAAGTCGATGTTGCCAACGCTCTCACCGATGCCCGTACCGACGAGGCAGGGTGCGAAGTACCAGGAATTAAAGGTCGGAGTAGCGAAGGTAAGGGAAACGGTCTTGGTTTCACCGACCTTGATATTCTCGGTCACAGCGGTGACGCCCTCAACATCGGTACCGGCGTAACTCCAGCCCCAGTCGTTCTCGGCTGCTACGTCGCCGCCGTAGGCAATGAAGAGCTTGTAGCCATCCTCCGGCTCATCCGCGCTGACCGCCATTGCGCCGAAGCAGCAAACCAGCAGAGACAGAACAAGCGCCAGAGTCAGGAATCTTGCAAATGTCTTTTTCATGATGTGTTTTTCCTCCCTAAAAGTAGTCCCCTCAAGACTTTGGGTTGTTTATACTCTATCAAAAAACACAGCCGAAAAAAACATCGCTTTTTCAAGATAAATTACACTAAAAATTTCACTTCACATCTGCATTTTTGGTGATTCTGCGGGCAGGGTCAGAATCACGCAGGTTCCGCAACCCCGCTCGCTCTCCACAGTGACTCCGTATTTCTCTCCATAGCACAGCCGGATCCGCCGGTGGATGTTATACAGGGCAATGCCCGCGTGGGGATCCGCGTCCCGGCGCTCCATGTTGGCGCGGAGGCTCTCCAGCTCGCTCAGGCTCATGCCCTTTCCGCTGTCCCGGACCCGGATGCGCAGAATATTCTCCACCCGCCCTACGTCAATGGTAATCATGCCGGTGCCGTCGATCTCCTCCAGACCGTGGACCACCGCGTTTTCCACCACCGGCTGCAGAAGCAGGGGCAAAATGGCATAGCTGCCGGGATTCAGCTCCGGCTCCACCCGGACAACATGGTTAATCCGGTCACCGAAACGCAGCTTCTGGATTGCCAGGTAATTTTCCACATGATCCAGCTCTTTTTTCAGGGTGGTAAAGGCGGTTCCCGTGTTTTCCTGAACATAATGGAGGGTTTTTCCCAGAATCTTCACCGCGTCTGCCAGCTCCCGGTTTCCCGTGGTCAGGGCCTTCATGCGGATGGTCTCAAGGGTATTGTAGAGGTAGTGGGGATTGATCTGGCTTGCCAGCATTTTATATTCCATAAGCTGCTGGTTGTTGCGCAGCTCCTTCTCGTTCAGCTCCGCCTCATACATTTTGGCATCCTTCTGCTTGATGTCCTGGACCATGACCTTCAGGTCGGCAAAGGCCTCCGCCAGCTCATCGCTGCCCGTAAAATCGGAGATGATGTTATAGTCCTGATACCGGGCCTTGTGCATTTCCTCCCGCAGGAGCTTCACACGCCGGGCAAAATAATCCGCGAACAACGCCAATATCACGCCCGGCACCAGAATTGCCACCAGAAGCAGCAGCCGCCAGCTGTCCATGATATTTGCAATGGCGGCAAAGCCGCTGCCGTCCATGGTGCAGATATACAGCCGGGAATTGGTCTTATACAGATAGATCGTGGTGACCGCCGCGAAATACCGCTCGTTTTCCACCTCCACCTGACCGGAAAACCGGTAGTAATCCTGCCGGTAGTCGATGTCCACCACCTGAGGCTGTCCATACCAGCCCCGCCGGGAGCTGTACACAATACCCTGGTCATCCACCGACACCGCATCCACAACAGAGCCGGAATCCACCCGGGAGCGGATATAGGAATCGCTGATTTTGGTTACGACCACGGCATTGTACCCAGAGCCTGTCAAGGCCAGCCGCCGGACCAGGCAGAGATTGCTGCTTTCGTTGCTGTAGGATTCCTCTTCAATGGAAATCCAGAAGGCATTGGCATTTTCCAGGGCCCGGGTATACCATTCCGCCTCCCCGATTTCCTCGGTCACCTTGCGGAACTGCTTGTAATTATAAACCGTGGGGTTATCGGTATAGATGTAAACGCCCTCGATTTCCGGCGCATTATAGGTCAGGGTATCCAGCTTTCCATAGCGGTTTGCCGCGGAAATGAAGGCCGTGTTTCCGCTGTAATTCTCCGTCAGCAGCCGCTTCAACTCCGTGTCGTAGAAAATATCGTCGGAAACGGTGTAGGCCTGGGTGGTGACCTCGGAAAACAGAGTCTTTACCCGTCGGTTATCCGCCTCCAGCAGCTCAATGCAGTGATCATTGAGCATATCATTGGCGGAATACAGCAGAAAAAAGCCCATAACGGACAGAGGAATCAGCAGCGCAACGGCATAAATGCTGTGCATCTGTCTGCGGATCTTGGTGCTGCCCAGCCGGAACCGGCTGAAAAATTGGCTGATTCTTTTCATTTATCTGCTCACCGTCACCTTTAATGTGACCGGGCTGCTTCTCCGGAGACCGGGTGCCTCCACATGAAGGCCCCGGGAATCCTGATGCCAGGTCAGCGGGCCCTCCCAGCCCAGGATTTTCACATCCGCCAAAATGCCGTGGTAATCCGCCCCGTCTCCCAGGCTCTCCACGGTGAAGCAGCCGTCCTCCGGGCATTTCAGGCAGATGGCATAAAGGCTCCCCCGGGCCAGAGTGAAGCGGTAATCCCGGCTGGTGTAAGGAATCGGGGCACCATCCTGGAAAAAGCCCTCTGCGCCTTTGGTTGGGCCTTCTCCAAAGCGCCGCCAGCACTTTGCGCCCTGAATGGCCTCGGAATTGACCGCCATCCAGTCCGCCAGGGCGGTGAGGATCGCCTCATCCCCCGGAGGAATGGTGCCGTCGGCCTTGGGGCCTATGTTCAGCAGCAGATTTCCGCCCTTGCTCACCGTATCAATCAGGGTGCAGATGATCTCATTTCCGCTTTTGTAGTCCAGCGAATCGGTATAGCACCAGGAATTCCGAGCCACTGCAGTGTCTGTCTGCCAGGGGTAGGCAGCGGCGGTACCCAGGCCGCCCCGCTCCACCTCCACGATGCCGGTGCCAAACATCATCGCGTCGTGCTTATAGCAGATCATAACATCCGTTCCCCAGCTTTTGCCGCAGTTATAGTAAAAAGCTGCCAGCTTCTTCAGGTAAGGCTTGAAGGCCTCGTGCTGAATCCACCAGTCGAAATAGAGAAGCCGCGGCCGGTAATTCAGGATAATCTCCGCGGTCCGGGCCAGCCAGTCGTCCAGATATTCCTCCGTGGGCCAGGGCTCGCTGACCAGGTCCTGGTGATCCGGCTCCGGCATGGCGGGCCAGTAGAAATCGCCCTTTTTCATCGGCACGGTGATGTCCGACGGAAATTCCCGGCCATGACCCATAAACCACCAGTGCTCTGCCCGGTGAGAGGAGGCGCAGAACACCATGCCCCGGCGTTCCGTTTCCGTCTTCAGCTCTGCCAGCACATCCTGGTGTGGACCCATTTTTACCGCGTTCCAGTCGGAAAGGCAGCTGTCATACATCTGAAATCCGTCGTGATGCTCAGCCACCGGGAAAATGTAGCCCGCGCCCGCCCTTTGAAACAGGGTCAGCCAATGTTCCGGGTCGAATTTTTCCGCCCGGAACATGGGAATAAAGTCCTTGTAGCCAAAGCTGCTGTGAGGGCCATAGGTTTTGACATGATGGGCAAATTCCTGCCCGTCCCGGATATACATATTCCGGGAATACCATTCATTAAACTTTGCCGGGACACTGTACACACCCCAGTGTATAAAAATACCCAGCTTTTCCTGCCGGAACCATTCCGGCACCGGAGCAGTCATCAGTGATTCCCAGTCCGGGGTATAGGGACCCTGGGCGATGATCCGCTCCACCCGGGCTAAAATATCCCTTTCCTTATTGCAGTCCATATCGTATCCTCCTTGCGGCAGCCTCTCAGGCCTGGGTTACAGGTATGCGCCGATCAGATTGCGCATTTTCCGGGTAATGGGCATGGTGCCGCTGTCCCGGAGCTGGGTCGTCATCAGAATTGTCACGCCATTTTTCGGGCTGTTGCAGAAATAGGCCCCCAGCCAGCCGTCCCAGCCGTACTCCCCTTCCCAGCCATAATGGACCGCCGCACCGGGCTCCTGCATATGGCGCATCAGATTTCCGTAGGTGCAGCCCTGCATACTCTCCCAGCTGCGCTGGCAGCTCTCCCGCTGCCAGGGTGTCAGGCAGCCTGCCTCCAGCGCCGCTGCCATGGACGGTCGCAGGATCTCTCCGCCGCCGCTGAGCAGCATGGTGGCAAAGCGGGCATAGTCGTCAATGGTGGAAACCAGGCCCGCGCCGCCGGAGGCGAAGGCCGGCTCCCGGTGCATGGTGTAGCAAATGCCAAGATTATTGGTCACACACCGGGCCATCCCCTGAGGGGCCCGCTCGTAAACCTGGGCCAGCCGGGACTGCTTTTCCCCGGGCACCCAGAAGGCCGTGTCCTTCATGCCCAGCGGTTCAAAAAAGTTCTGCTTCATAAAGTCCGCCAGAGATTCCCCGCTGACCGCCTCGATCACCGCGCCCAGAACATCCGCGGAAGTGCCGTACATCCACCGGTCACCGGGGTGGAATGCCAGCGGGCCGGCTGCCATCCGGTCTGCGATTTCCCGGGTCGTCAGGGGATTATCGCCGTAGAGCGCCGCCTCAATCTCCTCAAAAAGCCGGGCGGAGGCCTTTCCGGCGGAATCCAGGCTGGGATAGGCAAGGCCCGAGGTCATATTCAGCAAATCCTTCACCAGAATGCTCCGGCGGGCGGGAACGGCCTTTCCGTCCTCCCACACCGGAGTATCCCGGAAGGCCGGAAGGATATCCCCCAGGGCCATTCCCAGATCCAGCTGACCCCGCTGCACAAGGAGCATGGCACCTGCGGCAGTAACGGGCTTGGTCATGGAATAGAGCCGGACAATGGTATCCCGGCTGTAGGGGCGCCGTGCCTCTCTGTCAGCCCATCCGGCCTGGGTGTACAGCAGCTCCTGGTCGTTCTGCAGCACCAGAATATTGGCTCCCGCGATTTCTCCGGCCTCCACGCCCTGCTCCAGCAGGGCAGTCAGCTTCTGTTTTAACACTTCCATATTTGCGCTCCTTTTCGTTTTTTTCTATTATACACGCCACAGTCCCCGTCTGGCAACCATAAAAATAAGGGATAAATGGCTGGACAATCACGTTCTTTTCCGCAAAAACCGTGCCGGCAGAAGCCGGCACGGCGAGACTGTCAAAGCAGGAGCGGGTAAAGGGAGGATGGACACCCGCTACAAGTGCATTTGCAGCTGCGGAGGATATCGTAGGGACACCGCTCCCGGGGTGTCCGGCAGTGCTTCAGGAAACAGCGGAAGTCTGTTCCTGCGCGCAAAACCATTTTTCGCCCGCATTCTTAATTCGGCAAAAAAGCTTTTGCCAGCTCCCCATGGGGGGAGCTGGCAGCTTTGTACATTTTTTGCACGGTTTTTCAGCAGAAGGAAATCATTTTTTCTCGTTTTTCCGCATAAGGACCACGCTCTGGATCAGCAGGAACAGGCAGATCATTGCCGCCACCGTAATATTCGTCCACCAGGCCTCATCCAGGCCCAGGGAGGATACGATATTCTTGATGGTATTCAGGGACAGCACGCCGAAGAAGGTGCCCAGAATGTTGCCCACGCCGCCGGTAAGCATGGTACCGCCAATAATATTGGAGGCAATGGCGTTCATTTCCGCACCGCTGGCATGGCTGGGGGAGCCGGAGCCAACGTGCATGAAATACACGAAGCCGCCGATGCCCGCCAGAACGCTGCACATCAGATGGGCCATGAATTTTGTCCGCTTCACATTGATGCCCAGCATATTGGCACTGTGCATATTGCCGCCCACTGCGTAAAAGTTCCGTCCCAGCCGTCCCCAGCGCAGGAGCAGGAACAGCACGACAACGATCACCAGAGCCACGATGACACCCGGCTCCACATAGGCCGGGACATAGTTGCCAAGCTTGTTGACGCTGCCCATTCCCGGCACATAGATTCGGGTCGCCTTCAGGGCCTGGAAGCCCTCGTGGGCCACATTGAACTGGGTGGAGTTGACAATGGTGGTCATGCCCTTGGCAAAGAACATACCCGCCAGCGTAACAATGAAGGGCTGGATATCCAGGTATGCCACCAGGAAGCCCTGTACCAGTCCGAATGCCACGCCGATTCCCAGAGCGATGAGCATGGCGGTGTACACGTTGCCGTCGTGGTAGTCCAGATGAACCGCGCAGCTCATGCACACCAGGGCGGTGACGGTACCAACGGAAATATCGATGCCCCCGGTAATCATGACAATGCACATACCGCACGAGAGAATAATCAGCGCGGCGTTGTCATTGAGGATGTTGAAGAAGGCCTGAGGCTTGCGGAATCCGGAGCCCAGCAGCACCACCGCCAGGACATACATCAGCACAAACACCACTATGGTAATCGACAGCAGCAGGTTGGTATCGGACAGACCGGTTTTGGGGGCCAGTCTTCCCTTTCTTTCCGAAATCTTCGATGCCATTTCAGTCTGCCTCCTTCACGGTTTTTCTGGGGGCATACTGCTTCCAGAGCTTGCTCAGTTTGTCACGGACAGCCGGTGCGCTCATGACCACCAGCAGAATCACCACCACTGCCTTGTAGGCGGGCAGTGCATCCGATGCCACGTTGAATTTATAGAGGGTTGTGGTCAGGAACTGGATCACATAAGCGCCCAGAATGGAGCCCCACATATTGAATTTGCCGCCGCTGAGGGCATTGCCGCCCAGCGCCACCGCCAGAATCGCATCCATTTCAATATCCTTGGCGATGACGGAATAGTTGATGGAGGAAATCCGGCTGACCTTAATCAGAGCAGCCACCGCCACGCACAGGCCCAGAATCACATAAGTCAGGAATTTAACAAAAGCGGGATTGATGCCGTTGAGCCGGGATGAGCTGCTGTTGATGCCCACCGCCTGGCTGTACAGCCCCAGGGTGGTAAATTTCAGCACCAGCATAATGACAATAACGCAGGCCGCCGCGATAAATACCGGCGTGGGAATCGGAATGCCGGGAATAAAATTGCCAAAGTAGGCAAAGCTCACATCGCTGATAATGGGCAGCTGATTGTCGTTGATCCAGGCGGCGATGGAGCGACCGGCAGTATAGAGAATCAGAGTCGCAACCATGGGCTGAATCTTGAAATAGGCCACCAGCGCGCCATTAAACGCGCCGAATATCATAGCCGCCACCGCCCCTGCCAGGAAGGCCACCAGAATGGGGGCCTGCATTGTCTCAGGCCGGGCACCCTGGTCGCCGCAGAGAACCCGCAGCATAACCGAGCCGGCAATTGCGATATTGGCACCGACGGAGATATCCTGACCGCCGGAGGCCGCCGTGACCAGGGTCATGCCAATGGCAAGAATCACCAGCTCCGACGCATTGTTCAAAATGGTAATGAGGTTTCCCGACAGCACCGGGTCACCGTTGCTGTTGTGGCCCATGGTAACCTTGAAAAAGCCGGGATCCACAGTCAGGTTGAACAGAATCAGCAGTAAAAGCGCCGCCACGGGAATGAATATCTGATTGCGGACCAGGCCATTCAGCTTATCCGCAAATGTGGTTTTTTCGGGATTTTTCAGCTTCTGCATATCAGTTTTCACCTCCCGCAATGGTTGCCATGATCTTTGTCTGGCTCAGCTCCTCGCCGGACAACTCACCGACCAGCTTTCTGTCCCGCATGACCATCAGCCGGGAGCAGGTCCGGAGCATTTCGTCGATTTCCGAGGAAATAAAGGTGACGCTCTTTCCCTCACCCGCCAGCTTCAGAACCAGCTTCTGAATTTCCACCTTGGTACCCACGTCGATGCCGCGGGTAGGCTCATCCAGAATCAGGTACTGGGGATTGGTCAGCAGCCACCGGGCCAGAATGACCTTCTGCTGATTACCGCCGGACAGCTGTTTGACCGGCGTATCCGCCGAGGCAGTCTTAATCTCCAGCAGCTTGATATACTCGTCGGCAAAGGCCTCTGCCTGGGCCCGGGAAAGGGGATGGAAGAAGCCCTTCATCACCTGCAGTGCCAGAATAATATTCTCCCGGACAGACAGATCTCCCACGATACCGTCGCCCTTCCGGTCCTCGGGCAGGTAGCCGATGCCCTGCTTCATGGCATCCAGTGGCTTTTCAATCTTCACACTCTTTCCGTTCACGCAAACGGTGCCGCCGGTCTTTTTGTCCGCGCCGAAAATAGCCCGGACGCACTCACTTCTGCCGGAGCCCAGCAGACCGGTAAAGCCGTTGACCTCGCCCTTGTGAATGGTAAAATCGAAGGGCTGGATGCCCTCTGTGCTGGACAGGCTCTTTGCCTCCAGCACCGGGGTTCCCAGATCAATCCGGGCAGCCTCGCCGCCTTTTTTGATGGAGGCCATATCGTCCAGCTCCTTGCCCAGCATTTTTGCCACCAGCTGGACCCGGGGCAGCTCCTCGATCACATACTCGCCCACCAGCTGTCCGTCCCGCAGCACGGTAATCCGGTCACAAACCTCGTAGACCTGATCCAGGAAGTGGGTGACGAAAATGATGCCAACGCCCTTTTTCCGCAGATCCCGCATCAGCGTGAAGAGCTTCGCCACCTCCTGCTCATCCAGTGAGGAGGTGGGCTCGTCCAGAATCAGGACCTTGCACTCCATGTCCACCGCCCGTGCGATGGCAACCATCTGCTGCACGGCAATGGAGCAGGTGCCCAGCTGCTGGGTGGGGCTGGCGGGGATACCCAGGTTCTCCAGCAGCGCGCCGGCACTGGCGTTCATCTGCTTCCATTTTGTAATGGCGCCCCTGGTTCTTCCTATATACATATTCTCCGCCACCGTCAGATTGGGGCAGAGGGTAATTTCCTGGTAAACGGTGCTGATGCCCACGCTCTGGGCATCCTGGGGAGAGCGGATGACAACCGCGTTGTCATGCCCCTTGATAAAAATGACTCCGCCGTCCTTTTCGTAAACGCCGGTCAAGACCTTGATCAGTGTAGATTTTCCAGCGCCGTTTTCGCCCATCAGTGCGTGAATTTCTCCCCCTCTCAGGGTAAAATCCACATTCTCCAGGGCCTTGACACCGGGAAAGTATTTGCAAATGCCACGCATTTGTAAAATTGCGCCGTCTTGCATCGTGTTCGCCTCCGTTCATTGGGGTTGCTTTAAAAAAGGCACGCGGTGCGGCCGTGAAAGCCGAACCGCGTGCCCGGTTAGTCAGTCAAACAGCAGTGCTGATGCTATCAGATGCCGTAGTTGTCAACGTCTTCCTGAGTAATGGTGGCAGCGTCGAAGACCTTCTCATCCAGAATGATGGTCTTGGAGGCGGGGGACTCGCCCTTCTCCAGGCCCTGGATGATCTCGTGCATGGCGTCAGCCTGGAAGGGGGAAGCCTGACCGTCGAAGTTCCATCTGCCGGCCAGCAGTTCTTCCAGAGCCCAGGTGTTGCAGTCGAAGCCCATGATGATGACATCGCCGCCTACGCCGTGGGTAATGCCCTTGGCATCCAGAGCAGCAACAGCGCCCTTTGCCATGTCGTCGTTCTCAGCGAAGATAACGTTGAATTCCTTGCCGGAGTCGATGACGGACTGAACGATCTGCTGTGCGTTCTCAGCGTTCCACTCAGCGGTCTGCTGGGTGACCATGTTCCAGTTGTCGTCGCTCTCACACTTCTTGGTCAGCGCATCGGAACGACCGATCTGAGCGGAGGAGCCCATAACACCCTGGATGTGGATAACATTGTAGGTTTCCAGATTCTGCTCGATCAGCCAGTTCAGCGCCCGGTTGCCCTGCTCATAGCAGTCGGAAACAACGGCGGCAACGTACAGGCTCTCGTCAGCATCGATGGTACGGTCAAACAGGATGACCTGGATACCGGCGGCCTGGGCGTCCTTCAGGACGGTGTCCCAGCCGGAGGTGCCGGCAGCGGAGATCAGCAGGTAGTCAACCTCGTCCTGAATGAACTTCTGGGCAGCAGCGATCTGCTCTTCGTTCTTCAGAGAATATGCAAAGGAAGCATCATAGCCATTTTCCTTGCAGAAGACTCTCTTCAGATCCTTGTCGTTGGCGGTACGGTAGCCGGACTCATTGGGGTCATTGTTGATGATGCCAACCTTGATGAGGTCGCCTTCCTTGCTACCGGAATCACCGGCGCAGGCAGCCAGGGACAGGACCATGACCAGAGCCAGCAGGACGCAAATAAGCTTTTTCATGTGTTTTTCCTCCCAAAATGTTTGTTATGCTGTAACGGCTTGTGCCGATAGAGCCTTTGCCATTGGTTCCCCGTGGGAACTCTGTAAGCATATTAAAGCACAACTTTCCTTCTCCGTCAATAACGGACAGTGCACCTTGCACAACTTTCGTAGGCTTGAATAACACAAATTTTATTTATTTCTCTAAAAATGCGTACAAATTTGGATACAACCGCCTGCCCGGCGGGACATTTTTTCGTTTTTTTACGATTTTCCTCCCGTTTTGTTTTGTTTTCTTACGATTTTCTTTCCTCCTTATTCCGTCAGCCCGGCGGGTAAAGTGCCCATTTTCCGCTTCCTCCCGGCTCCTGGCTGGCAAAAAGTTAAAAAAATTACGGTTTTCCCGCTTTTTCACAGGATACATTTCCGCCGAAAAGGGGACTCTTCCTCTCCCCCATTCCCGGAAAATTCTAAAATATCAACAAAATTTGTCTTTTCTTTTCCGTTTCATTTGGTATAATAAACACAAATCATAAAAGGAGGGCCGGATATGGCCGCAAAATACGAACAGCTTGCCGCGATTTTGCACAGCGAGCTGCAGCAGCTTCTGCGCCAGGGTGAAACAAAGCTCCCGACAGAGGCAGAGCTGGCAGCCCGGTACCATATGAGCCGCCAAACCGTCCGCCATGCTCTGGGGGTGCTGGAAGAAAAGGGGCTGATCCGCCGCCGTCAGGGCAGCGGCTCCTTCATTCTTCCACCGGATCAGGCCGGTGACCTGCGGCAAATCGCCGTCATCATCACCTTTCTGGACGACTACACCTTCCCCTCCATTCTCCACGATGCTCAGTCGGCTTTTGCCGCAGCCGGCTACTCCACTCTGATTTTTGCCACGGAAAATCAGGTCAGCCGGGAGCGGGAGATTCTGGCCCATCTGCTGAGCCGGAAGGTCAGCGCCCTGCTGGTGGAGGGTACCAAAACCGCTCTGCCCACCCCAAATGATGATTTTTACCTGCTTTTCCGCCAGCGTGGGATTCCGGTTCTGTTTTTACAGGGGCAGTACGGCAACCTCCCGGACTTTCCCTGTCTGGCAGACGACAATTTTCACGGCGGCTATACTCTGGTGCAGCATTTGCTCTCCAGAGGCCGGACCCGCATTGCCGGGATTTTCAAAAGCGATGATATTCAGGGGCTTCAGCGCTACCACGGCATGGCCGCCGCCCTGCGGGACCGGGGAATACCCTTGTCCGACGATGCCATCCTCTGGTACAACACCCGGGACAGAGAGGCCCTGGTCAGCGGTCAGGCCTGCCCGCTTCTGGATGCCTTTCTCCGGGAGCAGCTTGCAGAGCCCACCGGCGTGATCTGCTTCAACGACGAAATTGCCCATATTCTGATCCAGCGTCTGCTGGCGGCAGGAAAGCGGATCCCAGAGGACGTGGCTATTGCCAGCTTCGACAACAGCTATTACTGCCGAATCGGGCCGGTGCCCATCACCTCCCTGGGCCACAGGAGCAGCCGGACGGGAAAGGCCGCCGCCCAGCTGCTGCTGGATATTCTGGACGGCACACCGGAGCGGTCGGTCTGCCTGGAATGGGAACTGGCAGTCCGGTCCAGCACCTGATTAACAAATGAACCCTCTTAATAAACAACAGGTGCTGTCAAACCCATCTTTTTCCGAAAACATCAAGCCTTGTCACTGCCTTTGGGCGAGGTATCACGGTGAAGCCGTGACGATGCGTTTTTCTGCCCTCTCAGCCCGAAATCACAGATTCCGGGCAGCTCCCCCACAGGTGAGCCAAGAATTTTATACTTCTTTAATACACGCAGGGGCTGCCGCAGAATTTTGCGGCAGCCCCTGAAGCTATGTGATTTTCCCGTTCTGCGGGGCTGTCCTGCCAGACACCTTCCCATTTTCAGTATGCCCGGCTGTCAATGATCTCCTGGGTCAGCGTGTCCCGGGTAAACTGCTGCTCCTCCACATACTGATGTTTCTCCAACCTTTCCCCCGCTTCCACGGCGGCGATTGCCGCCTCCACCAGCGGGCCCTGCAGTGGATTGCACTCCACAACCAGGGCAATTTTACCCTCCATGCACAGCTTCAGACCATTTTTTGTGGCATCGAAGCAAATCACGTTCACATCTTCGCCGCAGGTATAGCCAAATTCCTCCAGAGCCTCTATGGCACCGAAGGCCTCATTGTCGTTTTCGCAGTAAACCACATCAATGCGCTGGCCCTCCTCCAGCTCCTCCAGATAGCCGCACATCATTTCGTAGCTCTTCGCCTGGGTAAAGTCACCGTCCAGCTGAGTCAGGATCTGCCAGTTTTCATGAGCCTGCACCCCATCCAGCAGGGCCTGGGTCCGGTCAATCTGGGGCGTTGAGCCCAGCGTTCCCTGGATATGGATGATGTTCACCGGTTCCTGTCCGTAAGCCTCCTCAATCCACCGGACGGCCTTGGCTCCCTCCTCATAGCAGTCTGAGCCAATGTGCACCGCGTACAGGGCAGGATTTTTGACTTCTACCATCCGGTCCGCCAGGATTACGGGGATTCCCGCGTCCTTTGCCTCCTGCAGCACCGACTCCCAGCCGGTTTCGCAAATGGGCATCAGAACGATATAGTCCACCCGCTGCTGGATAAATTTCCGCACAGCCATAATCTGGTTTTCCTGAATCTGCCGGGCATCGTCAAACAGCAGCCTGTAGCCATTCTCCTCCGTAAATACCGATTTCATGGATTCGGAGTTTGCCACCCGCCAGTCGGATTCCGCGCCGACCTGGGAGATACCCACCACAATCAGCTCCTCCTGAGGCAGCTGGGCCGGCTCGCTGCAGCCTGCCGGCAGCAGCGCCGCAAGACACAGCAAAATGATGATCGTTATACGCTTCACAGTCGTTCCTCCTTTTCCCGGCAGGGAATCCGGGCAGTCACCGTAGTGCCCGTTCCCGGCTGGCTGGTGACAGTCAGACCGTATTCACCGCCAAACTGCAGCCGCAGCCGCTGGTGCACCGCCGACAGGCCGAAGCCCACGGGCTTATCCGTTTCCAGGCCCCGGCGCAGTTCCTTCAGGCGCTGCGGGGACATTCCCACACCGTCATCCGCCACCTGAAGGAAAATACATCCATCCTCCATCCATCCCCGGACGATGATGGTGCCCATAGCCCGCTTGAGCTTAATGCCATGGTAGAGTGCGTTTTCCACCAGCGGCTGCAGAGTCAGCTTCGGAATCAGCGCGCCGTGTACAGCCGGATCGATTTCCAGCCGGTAGGACAGAATATCCTGATAGCGGGCCTGCTGAATCTGCAGATAGCTGCGGACATGGTCCTCTTCCTCCGCCAGGGTAATCACATCCTCGCCCTTGCTCAGGCTGTGACGGAAGAAGCCGGAAAGATTGGACACCATTTCCACCGCCTCCTGGCTCTTTTCCGCTTCAATGAGCCAGACGATGGTATCCATGGTATTGTACAGGAAATGGGGATTGATCTGGGCCTGCAGCAGGGCAAGCTCCGTCCGGCGCAGGCTCTCCTGTCGCTGCTGGCCCTCCCGCATTTCCGCGTTAAGTCGGGCGATCATCTGCTCCATCAGCGCCGAAAGGGTCTGAATCTCCCGAATTTCCGACCGGGCGGGCTCCCGGGCCGACAAATCTCCTCCGCTGACCTCCTCCGCCCGGCAGGCCAGGCTCATCAGTGGCTCCGTGATGGAGCGGCTCAGCCGGAAGCAGTAGCGCAGCAGCAGCGCCACGCTGCCGCAGGTCACCACCGTAATGACCATCACCTCCACCATGATCTGGCTGCTGGTCTGGCGCTGCACCGCGTTCAGGGCCACAGCCTCACAGTAAAGATAATTGTACATATATTCCTCCACCAGGGAGGTCAGCACATAGATATTGTTTTCCAGCTGGGTCAGCCGGTCGTCATAATTGCTGGTTTCCTGAATTTGGTATATCTTCTGCTCCAGATTCTCACAAAGGTCCAGCACGCTGGTAATGGCCTGACTGCTGTCCTTCTGGGTAGTGGTGGCAATCAGGGATTTCGCCAGGTCCTGCGCCGCCCGGACCTCCGCAATAGGCAGGCCCTCGGAATATTTGCTTTCGATGACATAATAGTACATCTTCTGGTCGATGGCGTTTTTAAATTCCTGGTTAAATTCCGAGGCTGTTGTCACATTATGGAGCATTCTGGCATAGCGGCTGTTGGAGAAAATCAGCATAAACAGGGCCGAAACCAGGATCACCACCAGAAGAACGCTGGTGGTAATCACCAGCCGGCGCAGCCGGTTCTGTATGGAAAAGGGGGCTTTCATTTTTTGCTCCTCCCTGTCCGGTAGTCCCGGGGCGTGCAGCCCTGGGTCTTCTTAAAAAGGAAGCTGAAATAGTGGGGATCCTTGTAGCCCACCTTCAGGGCGATCTCACCGGAGCGCAGGCCGGTATTCAGCAGCAGCTCCCGGGCCTTTTCCATGCGCTTGGCGGTCAGATATTCCACAAACGTGGCCCCCAGCTCCTGGCTGAACACCGCGGAGAGGTAGTTTGCGCTGATATTGACCTCCTTGGCCACCCGGTTCAGGGAAATATCCTCATCCTGATAATGGTCGTCAATATAGTTTACAGCCTCCTTCAGCAGACTCCGGTACTGGCTGCCCGCCGCCCGGTCCCGCAGCTCGATGGCCCGCAGGAGCACATCCGTCAGATACCGCCGCAGATCGTCCTCTGTCACATTCTGCCCCACCATATCCAGGCAGTTCAGGGCCGAAAGGAACACCTTTGGCTCAATTCCCAGGGAGGTAATGAATTCCGTGGAAATAAAGCGGATGTTGAGCATCAGATACTGGCAGAAGGGCTTGGATTCCAGTGCGTCGTGAATGCTGTGGATATACTCCTCCACAAAGCCGGACACCTCCTGGGCACTGGCACTTTGCAGCACACCGTTTACCACGGCAGGGTTGAGTTTGCTTACATCCAGGTCCGCCAGGCCATGCTCCTCCCCGGTGCCGGTCAGGAAGCTGACAGTTTCCGTGGTAAGAATATGCCGGTCCGGCAGAATATACCGGTATGCCCAGAGCCGGGATACGCCCTCAAAGCATTCATTCAGCGCGCTGAGCCGCCGGGTGGGCGTTCCCACCGCTACATACCAGTTCAGCTCCGGGCCGTAGGTTTCATAGAGGGAGCGCACCTTGGAAACGCAGCGGTCCACGACGCTGTTCAGGCTCTGCTCATCGGTTTTTATCAGCACGGCATAGCTCGTCAGTGTCCAGCGGAACAGGGCATATTCCGGGTACTTCAGGAAATGGCCCACCAGCCCGTCCCGGATCCGGGCACTGGGCTCAGAGTAGGCCTCAGCCACCGCCTGCTTTTCCGGCATGGCGGAAATCAGGGCAATGTTGTAGCATTGGGCCCGCAGATCCAGGTCCAGCTTTTCCGCCCGCTCATAAATTTCCGGCAGGGAAAACTGCCCCGCCACAATTCCCTCAAAAAAGCGCCGGCGGGCAAAATGCTCGTATTCCTCAGCCTCCCGGTGGAATTGGGTCAGATAATTCTGCTGGGCCCATTCCCCCTCGATCTTGGCCTTTACCTCCTCCAGCACGGTCATCAGGCCGCTCTTTGTGACAGGCTTCAGCAAATACCGCTCCACGCCCAGACCGATGGCCTCCTGGGCATACTCGAAATCATCGTAGCCGGAAATGATAATGACCTTCATCTTGGGAAATTCCTGAAGCACCAGCCGGCTCAGGGCCAGGCCATCCATGAAGGGCATCCGGATATCCGTAATCAGCACATCCGGCTTGCTCTGCCGGATCAGGGGCAGCGCAAGCTCCCCATCCCCCGCCTCGCCAACGAAGCTGTATCCCCACTGGGCCCAGGGAACCGTGTCCCGCAGTGTGGTGCGAATAATGCTCTCGTCCTCCACCAAAAATACCCGCAGCATACGCATTACTCCTTTTCCTCCGGAAGTTTTGCAACCAGTATACCATATCCCCCTCCGGGAATGGTAGTCATTTCCCGCAATTTGTAAAAAAATCTGTCATCCCGGAGTTTCCGCCGCCGGACTTTCTCTGTAAAAATGCTCCCTGTATGCCGGGAGGGGCAAATACAGGGAGCATCCTTTTTATCGTGTTACAGGTTCTCAGCAGAGCTTTGCGCCGGCGGGGATGGCATCATCCACCATCACCAGGTTCAGCTTCTCCTCGCCCTGCTCGGTGTGGACAGCGCTGAGCAGCATACCGCAGCTCTCACGGCCCATCATCTTCCGGGGAGGCAGGTTCACAATAGCCACCAGGGTCTTGCCGATGAGGTCCTCAGGCTTATAGAACTTGGCAATGCCGGAGAGAATCTGCCGGTCGGTGCCGGTGCCGT
>CAZDFB010000002.1:0-72592 GCA_964504605.1 uncultured Oscillospiraceae bacterium
CAAGAGATGCTTCAAAGAATTATCGGAAGCAGAATTACATTCTTTTCTAACTGGTAATGCGGAACAGTATCTTGCTATTTACTTTTCTGAGGAAACGCTTGCCGATATCACTATGCAAGCCACTTTTGATGAAAAAGGAATTCTTATTCTGCAGGATATTTGGCGAAAGAAACGCATTTTCTTGCTGCACGGGCCTTTCATGGTTGTATCTCATGGTATGCTTTATCAGATAGAGTTCTGTAGTGAATATCTTGACAAAGACGGAAATATTATACCGAAGTCTGCTTCTTTCCGTGCATTGATAAAAGATTTTCTAAACTACAGCAAGAAGCTACTCAAGAAATAAATGGAAAGTCCTGATTTATTGAACTGGAGGGCCCACTTCTATGCACATTTGGGCGTACCCTTGGGCATCCCTTGCCTCTTCCTGTGGGAAAGGTGACCGGGCACAGCAAGGATGAAGAGGGCAAACTATGACCATAAGATCATTTCAGGGAAGAGCCAAGTCCATATCCTTACATAAACGTGGAGCGTATCGATGCCGATACGCTCCACAAACTGTTTTATGAACACCTGCCTAACAGGCGGTTTTCTTTTTGCCCGCCCAATTCCGACAGTAAATCCAATTTGATTGGGTTATACTGAAAAGCACAAAACCAAAAGGAGGAAAAACCATGAACTTCACCAGCTTTCTGGACAATGGGCGGCTCACCGTTGCGTTGACCGGAGAAATCGATCACCACTGCGCGAAATTGTACATCAAAGCAATCGCGGCAAAAATTGAGGCATATACCCCGGATGTTTGCGTGCTGGATTTTACCGACGTGACCTTTGTGGATTCATCCGGCATCGCCGTTGTAATCAACGCTCTGCGGGGAATGACCCAAATCGAAGGGCGGCTCCTGCTTACCGGAATTGCGCCCCAGCCCATGCGGGTATTCCGGGCATCCGGGATTGATAAATTGGTGGAAATCAAGGAGGCGGTATCATGAAATTTGAAAACTATATGATTCTGGACTTTCCCAGCCGATCGTCCAACGAGGCCTTTGCCCGGTCGGCAGTGGCCTGCTTCGCGGCCCAGATGGATCCGACACTGGAGGAACTGGGGGATATCCGCACGGCGGTTTCGGAGGCAGTGACAAACTGCATCGTCCATGCCTACCCGGAAGCTCTGGGAAATATCACACTCCGGTGCCGGATTCTCAAGGACAATGTGCTGGATATTGTGATAAAGGACAAGGGCGTTGGCATTGCCGACGTGGAGCAGGCCCGGCGGCCTGCCTACACTACCGGCGGAACCGACCGCAGCGGAATGGGCTTTACCATTATGGAAAGCTTCATGACGGATCTGGAAATTACCTCGGCGCCGGGGAAGGGAACCAGCGTACATATGCGCAGGAAGCTCCAGCGGCGGCAATGAGCAGGACAAAGGAGCTGATTGCCCGGGCACAGGCAGGGGAGCGGGAGGCTACGGAGCAGCTGGTTCAGGAAAATGCCGGGCTGATCTGGTCCGTCGCCAGGCGGTTCTTGGGCAGAGGGACGGAATCGGAGGATTTGTATCAGCTGGGCTGTGTGGGATTTCTGAAGGCTGTGGAGGGCTTTGATTTTCAGTTCGGAACACAGTTTTCTACCTATGCCGTTCCGAAAATCGCCGGGGAGATCCGGCGGTTTCTCCGGGATGATGGGGCGGTAAAGGTTTCCAGAAGCCTGAAGGAGCAGTCGGCAGCTATCAAGTCCACCCGAAGCCGGCTGACCGCGGCGCTGGGCCGGGAGCCAACGGTTCAGGAAATATCCCGGCATACCGGCCTTTCTCCCGAGGAAATCGCCCTGGCAGAGGCCGCTACCGCCGCAACGGAATCCATCCAGCGGGAAAGCGGTGAGGAGGGCTTTTCACTGGAGGATGTATTGACGGATACAGAGTCGGAGGAGCGGATGGTTGAAAAAATTGCTCTGCGGCAGGCCATTGAAGCCCTTCCAAACCGGGAGCGAACGGTCATACAGCTGCGGTATTTTCACGGATTGACCCAGGAACGGGTTTCCCGGGTTCTCCGGGTCAGTCAGGTGCAGGTATCCCGCATTGAAAAAAAGGCACTGGCAATGCTGAAGGAGCGGATGCTGTAAAAAAAACTTTACCTTTTGACGAAAATGCGCTAAAATAGTCCCATCTACGATTATGGACAGGTGCGACTATGAATGACACATTGGAACAACGATTTTTAACGGCCCGCCGGAAGTATATTTCCGGTCAGTTTTCCGCGCTGAACAATATGCAGCAGGAGGCCGTCCTTACCACCGAGGGTCCGCTGCTGCTGCTGGCAGGTGCGGGAAGTGGAAAAACCACGGTTCTGATCAACCGGATCGCCAACATTATCCGCTTTGGACGGGGGGCGGACTCCAACGAAATCCCTGACACTGTTACACCGGAGGATGTGGCGTTTCTGGAGCGCATTACCCCGGACTGTACGGAGGCTGACAGGTTTCTTGCGGACCGGCTTTGTGCCGTGGAGCCGGCACGGCCCTGGAATGTTATTGCCATTACCTTTACCAATAAGGCAGCCAATGAGCTGAAGGAGCGGCTTTCCAATCTCCTTGGGCCGGAGGCGCAGGATATTTGGGCGATGACCTTTCACTCTGCCTGCTGCCGGATTCTTCGGCGGGATATTGAGCGGATGGGATACACCAGAAGCTTTACCATTTATGATTCCTCCGATTCCGAGCGGGTCATGAAGGATATTATCAAGGACATGGGCCTGGACGATAAGACCTTCCCCGCAAAGTATGTCCTTGGCGCCATCAGCCGGGAGAAGGACAACCTGGTATCCGCAGAGGAAATGGTGGAGCGCTCGGAGCGAACCGGCGACCTGCGGGCGCTGCACATTGCCCGGGCCTATGCCAAATATCAGCAGCAGCTCCGGGATAACAACGCTCTGGATTTTGATGATATTATCTTCGTCACCGTAAAGCTTCTGCAGGAAAACGAGGACATTCGCAGCTATTATCAAAGAAAATTCCGCTATGTTCTGGTGGACGAGTATCAGGATACCAACCATATGCAGTACCTGCTCACCTCTCTGCTGGCAGGGGGGTACGAGAATATCTGTGTGGTGGGCGATGACGACCAGAGCATTTACCGCTTCCGGGGAGCTACCATCGAGAATATTCTGAATTTTGAAAAGCAGTACCGTGGCTCCCGGACCATCCGGCTGGAGCAGAACTACCGCTCTACCCAGTCCATCCTGAACGCTGCCAACGCTGTGATTGCCCATAACCTTGGCCGGAAGGGAAAGCGGCTCTGGACAGCCAACGGCGAAGGAGAGCCCATCACCGTATATGAGGCCTACGATGAGGGCGCTGAGGGCAATTTTGTTGCCGGAAAGATCATTCAGCAGTCCAAGGGCAAGGATTTTAAGAACTATGCCATACTCTACCGGACCAATGCCCAGTCCAACGCAATGGAATTTGCGCTGAAGCGCAACGGCATTCCCTACCGGGTGATCGGCGGCACCCGATTCTTTGACCGTACGGAGGTCAAGGATATGCTTTCCTACCTTTGCGTTATCAACAACCGGGCGGATGACCTTCGGCTGAAGCGAATCATCAACAATCCGCCACGGGGCCTTGGCGCCAAAACCATTGAAACCGCTCAGCGCCTGGCGGAAGCAGCGGGGAAATCCCTGTACAGCATTGTTTCAGATCCTTATTCCTACGGGCCTCTGGAAAAGCCTGCCATGAAGCTGCTCCAGTTTTCCGCACTGATCGAAACGATGGCTAAGCTGCTGGAGGATGGCATGAGTCTGCCGGATTTTTACGATGAGCTTCTGCTCCGGACGGGCTACACGGATATGCTCCAGCAGAAGGATTCGGAGGAGAATAAGACCCGGCTGGAAAACGTCCGCGAATTAAAATCCAGCATCAATACCTATGTGGAAAACAGTGAGAATCCCACCCTTTCCGGCTTCCTGGAGGAAATTGCGCTTTATACCGACCTGGAGCAGTATAACGAGGGGGACGATGCCGTGGTGATGATGACCATGCACTCGGCAAAGGGTCTGGAATTCCCCACCGTGTTCCTGGTGGGCTTTGAGGATGGGCTCTTCCCTGGAATGCGGGCCATCGGAGACCCGGAGGAGATGGAGGAAGAGCGGCGGCTTTGCTACGTTGCCATTACCCGGGCTAAGCAGCGGCTGTATATCAGCCATGCCAAGCAGCGAATGATTTACGGACGGACCGCCGCCGCACTGCCCTCCCGGTTCCTACGGGAGATTCCGGAGGAATATCTGGAGCGCAAGGGCTCCTTCCGGCCCAGAGCGGAAGGGCCTGCATTCTCCGGCAGCTATGGCGGCAACGCCAGCTACGGAGGAGGCTATACCGGCACAAGGCAGACAGCAGCCCGCTCCGATGAGCTCAAGCGTGCTTATGCGGAAAAATCCGCCCCCACAGCCAGTCTGGAGCTGAACAAGGGGGATATGGTCAAGCACGCTGCCTTTGGTAAGGGCATGGTGCTTTCCGTTATGAAAATGGGAGGGGATGCCCTGCTGGAAATTGCCTTTGATGACATTGGAACCAAGAAGCTCATGGCAAAGACAGCTTCTCCCCATATGAAAAAGCTGTAATTTTTAAGAAAAAGACGCATATCCTCCCAAAAGGGGGATTGCTTATGGGTCGTTTTTTTCGCAGACTGTTTACCTTCCTTTTTCTGTCCGCGGTCCTGGCGCTGGCGGGCTTCGGCCTCCTGCGGGGGAAATTCCGGTCGGTTGTGCAGGAGCTGGCAGAAATCCAGGTCAAAAATGCAACATCCGACCTGACCAATGACGCAATTGCCAAGCAAATTGCGTCAGGCAATATCGCCTACGACCGGCTGGTCTACTTTGAAAAGGATCTCAACGGCAGAATCACTGCCCTGAAAACCAATATCAGCGAGGTAAACCGGCTGAAAACGGATATTCTGAATATCATTAACGATGAGATTCTGGCGATTGACAGCTCGGATATCGGAATCCCACTGGGCAGCATTTTCCTGACGGAGCTGTTTTCCGGGAGAGGCCCGGTGATTCCGGTGCATATCCTGGCAATCCGAAACGCGGACGCAAATTTTGTAAGCCATTTTTCCCAGGCAGGCATCAACCAAACTCTGCATCAGGTAACGATGGATGTGGGGATTGACGTGGCTGTTCTGGTTTTGGGAAGAACCATCAGCTTTTCCATGACCAGTGAGGTCATTGTGGCTGAAACCGTTATTGTGGGCGAGGTGCCCGATACATTATTACAAACCGGAGGCTGAATATGAATCCGAAAGAGAGAATTGAGGAGCTGACCGCACTTCTGACGGAGGCGAACTACCGTTATTATGTGCTGGATGACCCCAAAATGGAGGACTATGTTTACGACCGGCTCCTGCGGGAGCTGGAGGAGCTGGAAAATGCCAATCCGGAGCTGGCAAGGCCGGATTCTCCCACCAGACGGGTGGGCGGAGCGGCCCTGAGCCAATTTGAGAAGGTGGTGCATCCTGTACCGCTGATGAGCCTGCAGGACGTTTTCTCGGAGGAAGAGCTGTCGGATTTCCTTACCCGGATGAAGGAAAGTGAGCCGGGAGTGGAATTTTCCGTGGAGCCGAAAATAGACGGTCTTTCCGTGGCGCTGGAATATATCGACGGAAAATTTGTCCGTGGTGCCACCCGGGGAGACGGCAACGTGGGCGAGGATGTTACGGAGAACCTAAAAACCATTCGCTCGATTCCCATGGTGATCGAGAACGCACCGCCCAGACTGATCGTCCGGGGTGAGGTTTTTATGCCGAAGAAGAGCTTTGAGAAGCTCAATGCCCTCCAGGAGGAACAGGGGAAGCCCCTTTTTGCCAATCCCAGAAACGCGGCAGCGGGCTCCCTGCGGCAGCTGGATCCCAAAATCGCGGCGAAGCGGGGGCTGGATATTTTCCTTTTCAATGTCCAGCTGGCGGAGGGTGTGACCTTCTCCAGCCATACGGAAAGCCTGGACTATCTGAAAAAGCTTCATTTCAAAGTGATTTCCTATAAAAAGCTTTCGAATGCAGAGGAAATTATACAGCAGATCCGGGAAATCAACGAGAACCGGGAGCATCTGGTGTGTGATATTGACGGTGCGGTTATTAAGGTGAATGACCTTGCCCAGCGAGAGCGGCTGGGTGCTACCGCAAAATTCCCCCGGTGGGCCGCGGCCTATAAATATCCTCCGGAGATCAAGCCTACGGTGGTGGAGGATATTCTGGTCCAGGTTGGACGGACCGGCGTTCTTACACCCAAGGCCGTTGTAAGGCCGGTGCGGCTGGCGGGAACCACCGTTACAAACGCAACGCTCCATAACCAGGACTTTATTTCTCAGCGGGATATCCGTATTGGCGATACGGTGCTGATCCGGAAGGCCGGTGAGATTATCCCCGAGATTCTGGAGGTGGACTTTTCAAAGCGTCCGGAGGGTGCGGTAGCGTACCATCTGCCCGGTGTCTGTCCGGTATGCGGTGCGCCGGTGGAGCAGGATGAAGACGGTGCGTTTCTGCGATGCACCGGTGTGGAATGTCCCGCCCAGCTCAGCCGGAACATTGCCCACTTTGTCAGCCGGGACGCAATGGATATTGACGGCTTGGGAAGCGCCATTGTGGACAGCCTGATTGAAAAGGGATTCATCAAATCCCCGGCGGATATCTATTATCTGACTCTGGATGAGCTTAAGAGCCTTTGGCAGAAGGGCGGAAAGGCAGCCCAGAAGCTGCTCGATGCCATCGGACACAGCAAGCAGCAGGATGTGAGCCGGTTGATTTACGCTCTGGGCATCCGGCAGGTGGGTGCAAAGACCGGTAAAGTGCTTGCCGCCACCTTTGGCAGTCTGGACGCACTGATTGAGGCCTCTGTGGAGGCCCTGACCCAGGTGCCGGATGTGGGAGAGGTCACCGCAAAAAATATCTGGGATTGGTTCAACCAGCCCCAGTCCCGGCATATGGTGGAGCGGCTGCGGGAGGCCGGGGTGAATTTCGAAAGCACCCGGGAGGTGTCCGACGAGCGCTTTGCTGGGATGACCTTTGTCCTGACCGGTGCGCTGAGCAAATTTACCCGGGAGGAAGCTACAGAAAAAATTGAGCTGCTGGGCGGTAAAGCTGCCGGTTCCGTTTCCAAAAAGACCACCTATGTTGTTGCCGGTGAAAATGCCGGCTCCAAGGAGCGAAAGGCCCGGGAACTGGGAATCCCCATCCTCAGTGAGGATGATTTTCTGGAAATGCTTCGTTGAAGCATAAAACCTGCCCCGGGAACAATATGTTATGAATGGAAACCCCCTCCGTATGAAGCCATACGGAGGGGGTTGAACGTTTTTGAAGGGGATTACAGGGAATAATCTTCCTTGTCATATTTAGCAAAATCCATAGCCTTGCTCTTTTTGGGGATCCGCTTTGTGGGATCGTAGCGGAAGCGGCGGCATTTACCGTCCATCGGGCAGACCCCCTTTTTGGAACAAAGGACCTGCTCATCATCCAGCCTGGCCCCGAAGGTACAGTAGGAGCAGGAACGTTCAATTTTTTTGCGGAACAGCATGGCAAACCCTCGTTTCATATTCGGATGAACCCATTATACACCAAGCTTTGCCGGAATGCTACTGATTTTTCTCTTTTTTATTCCCAGGGGAAGGAAAACAAGCACGAGAGCAGGAAGCGTAATCCAGAGGCCGTTCAGCCGGCTTTCCTCCGGGAAAAGCAGCTGGACCAGGAGAGCAAAAAATACACTGAAGAGGGTTTGCAGGAGCTTTCCCGGAAGATACAGGGAAATATCCGTATCCTGCGCCACAGTTACCGTCTGCATGGTGACACACAGCCCGCCAAAGGCCAGCATGGCGGCGCAGAGCACAAACCGAAGGCCCAGATTTTCCACGGAACCGAGGGCACAGCAGCCGTTTGACAGCTCCAGAAGCCCGGTTAGCGCAATGCGCAGATTTTCTCCCGGAAGCCACCCAAACCAGCGGTCCAAAAAGCAGATCAGCACCCGAAACAGAACAATCCAGCCGCATATGGTCCCCATTGTCCGAACAGCGGAGGAAAGGGAGGCGGATATCCCCGGAGGATTGCCGGGGGAAGGAGAGGCGGTATTCCGGCTTTTACCGGGAAGCAGGAGGGCAACCAGCAGGGCGCTGGCAATGTGGATACCCCAAAGGGCCCAGCCCATCCAAAGCCTTGGGAAAACGCTGGCAGCCATCCCGAAAAGGAAGGCGGGTCCGGCGTTGCTGCAAAAGGCCAGCATACGCCGTGCATCCCGGGGGTGAAGTGTGCCGTTTTTTTGAGCGGCTCCAATAAGCTGCGCACCCAGGGGATAGCCACCCAGAAAGCCGGCCAGTAAAATGGACTCCGCTCCTGCGGGAATTCCGGTGAGACGACTAAGCCCCCGGAGAAAGGGAATTTTCCGCCCGGAAAGGGAGCTGGTTACCAGCCCGGAAAGAACGATAAAGGGAAAAAGTGAAGGAATTACGGTTTTTATGCAAAGTCCGATGCCCTCCCGGGCCCCAAGAAGGGCGGTCTTGCTGTCCAGAATCAGGGGGAGCATCCCGATGGCGGCTGCGACACCCGGAATGGCGCTTGATTTATTCATGATCTCACCTCGGAAGAATCTATGCGCCGGAATGAAAAAACATCCCACCGGATGCATATGCTGGAAGCAAAAAGGGGGTGCCGCTTTTGGCGGATCGGAAGCGCTGGATGGAGCGCCTGGCGGACAGCATGGATTTACACACGGAGCCGCTGCCTCTGGAATCCCTTGTTGAGATTGTGGGTTTCAGGCGGGTGCTGATTGAAAATCACAACGGGGTATGCCAGTACAGCCCGGAAAAAATCTGCGTAAAGGTTCGCTGCGGTACCGTGGCTGTGTCGGGCCAGGCCCTGGAGCTGACCAGAATGACCGGGGAGCAGCTGGTGATTTCCGGGGAAATTGCGGGCATAAGCCTTGTCCGGAGGGATTGATATGGATTTTGTGTCATCCGCCATGGGGATGGTCCGGGCGGAACTGCTTACGGCGGATATTGCCGCTGCACTGGAAAATCTGAACAGGGCGGGAATTCCGGTTTTTACTGTAAAAGCCATGGATGGAGTGCGTGTTATTCTGGACTTAAACCGGAGGGATTATAAAAAAGCCTGGGTCATCTGCCGGAAACGGGGGGAAAAGCTGAGGCTTCTTAAAAGAACCGGGATATACTGGAGTCTTAAGGCCATTGCGAAACGTCCCCTTCTGTTATTCGGGCTGGCGGTGCTGGTAATGGCGGGTGCTCTGCTTCCAAGCCGGGTGCTGTTCGTTCAGGTGGAGGGAAATCAGATTGTCCCGGATAATCGCATTTTTGCGGCGGCCCAGGAGCTGGGCCTGGGGTTTGGAGCCCTTCGCAGGGATATCCGCAGTGAACGGCTGAAAAATGCCCTGCTGGAGGAGATTCCACAGCTGCAGTGGGTGGGTGTGAATACCCGGGGCTGTGTTGCTGTTATCCGCGTCCGGGAGCGCAGCCCGGTGGAAGCGCTGCCTGTGGAGCCCGCTGTCAGCAGCATTGTGGCGGCGGCGGACGGGATTATCCTGTCCGCCACCGCCACCCGGGGAAATTTGCTCTGCCAGCCGGGGCAGGCGGTCACTGCCGGGGAGTTGCTGATCTCGGGATATACGGATTCCGGCTTCTGTATCCGGGCCACCCGGGCTCAGGGAGAGGTTTATGCCCGGACGAGACACATTTTATCGGTTACAGCACCCTCTGAAGGGATACAAAGGGGTACACAAACGGGAACCCGGGTCCGCTACAGCCTTATTTTTGGAAAAAAACGAATAAATTTATGGAAAGGTAGTGGAATTTCAGATGCTGTTTGTGGTAGAATGTATGAAGCGTATTATCTCACACTGCCGGGCGGCTTGACTTTGCCGGTTGCCCTGATAAAGGAAACCCTTTCCTGCTGGGAGACGGAAATCGTCTCCTGCCAAAGCCCTGGGCTTCAGGCCGGGGCGGAGAACTTTGCCCGGGGATATCTGAAAAGCCGGATGATCGCCGGAACCCTGGAGCGCCAAAGCATCCGGGTAACCTGGCTGGAGGATGCCTGCCGTCTGGAGGGCACCTTCCACTGTGTGGAAATGATCGGAAGGCAGAGAACAGAACAGATTGGAGAAGAGCATGAGTAAGACTGTGGAGCGGATCGTCGGCGTGGAGCGGCTGGAAGACCTGATCGCCGTATTTGGATCCTTTGACGAAAATATCCGGCGCATCGAGGACGCGCTGCAGGTTCGGATTGTGAACCGTGAGACGGAACTGAAAATCACCGGCGATGAGGAAATGGCGGATAAGGCCGTCCGGACACTGGAAGGGCTGCTGGCGCTGGCCTCCAAGGGGGAAACCATCGATGAGCAGCGGGTCCGGTATCTGATTACCCTGGTAAACGAGGGAAACGAAGCTCAGGTGGCCCAGATGGCAAAGGATGTGGTGTGCATCACCGCCAAGGGTAAGCCCATCAAGGCCAAAACCGTGGGCCAGCAGCACTACATGAAAGCCATTCAGAAAAACACCATTACCATCGGTGTGGGCCCTGCGGGCACCGGAAAAACCTACCTGGCTGTGGCTGCCGCTGTGGCTGCTTTCCGGGAGCGGACCGTGAACCGGATCATTTTGACCCGCCCCGCTGTTGAAGCGGGTGAGCGGCTGGGCTTTCTACCCGGTGATTTGCAAAACAAGGTGGACCCCTACCTGCGTCCTCTGTACGATGCACTTTACGATATGCTAGGCCCGGAGACTTTCCAGAAATATCAGGAGCGGGGCTCCATTGAGGTGGCACCCCTTGCCTATATGCGGGGCCGGACGCTGGATGACAGCTTCATCATTCTGGATGAGGCCCAGAACACCACCCGGGAGCAGATGAAAATGTTCCTGACACGCCTGGGCTTTGGCTCCAAAATCGTCATCACTGGTGACGTTACCCAGATTGACCTGCCGGACGACAAGGTTTCCGGATTGAAGGATGCTGTGCGGGTGCTGGATGGGGTGAAGGATATTGCTATCTGCCGCCTGACTGCCGCTGACGTGGTTCGCCATGCACTGGTGCAGGAGATCATCACCGCCTACGAAAAGGACGCAAAGCACCGGGAAGAGAAAAAACTTCCCCCTCAGCAATTCCGGGGGACCTATAAGAGGAAAAAGTGATATGAGACATAAAATCAACCTTGTATTCGAAGAGCTGAGCCTGCAAAAATTTACCATTCGGGCCATAATCAAAAAGTGCATTCAGGAAACCTTAAAAGCGGAGGGAATCGGTGTTCCTTGCGAGATCAATGTCCTGGTGACCAACGATGCCGGGATTCAGCTGGTGAATCAGACCAGCCGGAATATTGACCGGCCTACGGATGTTCTTTCCTTCCCCATGTTTCAGCTGGAGCCGGGCAATCCGCCCACAGACTGGGTGCCCTATCAGGACCCACAGACCGGTCTGGTGCCGCTGGGGGATATGTGCATCTCTTTGGAGCGGGCTGTGGCCCAGGCTCAGGAGTTCGGTCACAGCGCCCGCCGGGAGGTGGGGTATCTGACCATCCACTCCATGCTCCATCTGCTGGGCTACGACCACCTGGACGAGGGCCCCATGAAAAAGCAAATGCGGGGCAGGGAAGAGCAGATCGCTGCTGCAATTCCCAACATGAGCAGAGACTGATGTAATTCAAAATTATAAATTCAGATTATAAATTTTCCGTAGGGATACATGAACCGCATTTCCAACGGAAGGAATCTTACCGTAGGGGCGGCCATTGGTTGCCACAACAGTGTATTTGCACCTATTAAAATGAATTTTACCGAAATCAGGAGAAAGAATATGAAAACCAAAACCGCTATGATTACCATTGCCGGACGGCCCAACGTGGGCAAGTCCACCCTGACCAACTATCTGGTTGGCGAAAAAATCGCCATTGTTTCCAACAAGCCCCAGACCACCCGTAACCGCATCTGCGGCATCGTCACCCGGGAGGATACCCAGTTTGTCTTTGTGGATACCCCCGGATATCACCGCTCCCGCACCAAGCTGGGAGACTATATGGTGAATGTGGCCCGGGATTCCATTGCGGACGTGGATGCCACCATTCTGGTGGTGGAGCCCATCGCTTCCATCGGACCCCAGGAGGAGGGGCTGATTGAGAAAATCACGGCCTCCCATTGTCCCGCTGTCCTGGCCATCAACAAAATCGACACCGTGGAAAAGGACAAGCTGCTGGAGGTCATTGCCGTTTACTCCCAGAAAGCCAAATTCGATGCCATCATCCCCATTTCCGCCAAAACCGGCGATGGGGTGGAGGAACTGCTGAAGACCTGTGAGAGTTACGCCCAGGAGGGCCCCTTCCTGTTTGACCCGGATTTGACCACCGACCAGCCCGAGCGCCAGGTTATGGCGGAAATCATCCGGGAAAAGCTGCTGTGGTGCCTGGATAAGGAGATTCCCCACGGCACTGCCGTGGAAATCACCCGGTTTTCCGAGCGGGACAGCGGCGTTATCGGTATCGATGCCACCATTTACTGCGAAAAGGCCAGTCATAAGGGCATCATCATCGGCAAGCAGGGCGCCATGCTGAAGAAAATCAGCTCCATGGCAAGAATCGACTGTGAAAAGTTCATGGGCACCAAGGTCTACCTGACCACCTGGGTCAAGGTCAAGGAAAACTGGCGGGACAGTGATTTCCTGATCCGGAATTTTGGCTATAACGAATAATTTCCAGTAGTAACGTCGAAGAAAACGCAAATCCTATTTCTAAAGCAATCCATAGCACGATCCAAGACGACGATTTGCTGTGAAACACAGGAGGGAGCTTGCGTGAAACCTTCGGATTACTGGCAATTATTTCTGGAAACCGGGGCACCGGAATACTACCTGCTATATCATAACGCAATGAAAATGGAGACAAATCATGTACCTGACGATTCAGGCCATCGTCCTGCGGGTCACGGACTACAATGACCGGGACGCTCTGCTCACGGTCCTCAGTCGCAACCATGGCAAGCTGACCATCAAGGCCCGGGGCCTGCGGCGGAAAAACAGCCCCCTCATCGCCCCCTGCCAGCTGTTGGCCTTCGGAGAATTTACCCTCTTTGAGTACCGGGGACTGTATACCATCAACGAGGCCCATTCCCTTGAGCTGTTTACGTCTCTGCGCAGGGACCTGACAAAGCTCAGTCTCGGTACCTATTTCGCTCAGGCGGCGGAGGTTATCTCTCAGGAGGACCTGCCCAACCCGGAGCTTCAATCGCTGCTGTTAAACAGCCTGTACGCTCTGTCGAAGCTGAGCCTGCCGGAGCCACTGGTGAAGGCAGTATTTGAGCTGCGGGCAGCGTGTCTCGCGGGCTACACACCGGACCTTTTTGGTTGCCATATCTGCGGGAACCAAACTCCGGACCGGTTCGATATTTCAGCCGGTCAGCTGGAGTGCCGTGGCTGCCGGTCGGGGGAGAGCCGGGGAATCCGTATGCCGGTGACACCGGGTATGCTGGAGGCCATGCAGTACATCTGCCTGTGCGACCCGAGAAAGCTTTTCTCTTTTCAGATCGGACAGGATACCCTGGAGCAGCTTTCCGCCCTGACGGAGGCCTACCTGACGACCCAATTGGAGCGGGGCTTTTCAACGCTGGATTTTTATAAATCACTGCTCATCTGACCGCAGGCCGGGGGCATAACCCCACCGGCAATACTATATCCTGAAAAATCGGAAAGCGTGATTAAGATATATTATCATATCATTACTGTTTCCTGTTTGCTATGGGTGTGGTTTCTTGGCTGTACAATATCCTGGCGGTTTGGCAAGGTTTGCCTTGTGGAAGGCATGGGCGTAAAAAGTGCTGAGTTTGCCGTTTTAGTCTTTTTCACCGTGGGAATCGTTCTCTATGCCTGCTTCCCGCAAGTTGGCTGCTGGGTGCTGTTGTGCGAGCTTGCGCTTTGGCTGTCTGTTCAGTTCTGCTGTCATTGGCGGTATACGATTTTTGGAGTCTCAGAGAGGAAACTCAAAGGTTATAATAAATGCTTTGAGGGAACTGTACGACTGTTTCCCGTGAGTGAAACTCGCCTGATTCCTGATTTATACCATATCGTGTTACATATTTTGATTGCATTGGATTTAATTTTGGTGCTTATGGGAAGCATCAAATAATTCTACATTTACAAAGACTCAGGAGAAATACCATGTCTGAACTATACGAAAAATCCCTTCTCAAGCTGGAGCTTGACCAGGTCTTGCAGCTTCTGGCGGACTGCGCCGGATCTGCCGGCGGCAAGGAGGCCTGCCTGCGGGTGCGGCCCAGCTCTGATCTGGAGGACGTAAATTTAATGCTGCAGCAGACGACGGCAGCATCTGACCTTTGTACCCGGAAGGGTAACCCTATTTTCGGAGACGTTGCCGATGTTTCGGCATCTCTGGAGCGGGCGGACCGGTGCGGCAGCCTGCAGCCTGTGGAACTGCTGCGGATTGGCGGCGTTCTTCGCTGCGCCCGGAATATTAAGGGCTATGTGTCCGATGATGATCCGCCGACGGTGCTGGATATTCTTTTCCGCGGGCTGACCCCCAATAAATATCTGGAAGACCGGATTTTCGGCGCAATCCTTTCCGAGGAGGAGATTGCGGACAACGCTTCTCCGGCTCTGGCGGATATCCGGCGGCATATGCGCATTCAGGCCGGCAAAATCCGGGACAGCCTGCAAAAGGTGATTTCCTCTCCAGCTTACAGCAAGTTCCTCCGGGAGCCCATTATTACCATCCGGGACGGACGGTATGTGGTGCCCGTGAAGAGCGAGTGTAAAAACGATGTTCCGGGCCTTGTTCATGATGTATCCGCCACAGGTTCCACCTATTTTGTGGAGCCCATGAGCGCCGTTACCGCCAACAATGCCCTGCGGGAGCTGGAGCTGAAGGAAAAGAAGGAAATCGAGCGGATCCTTGCGGAGCTGTCTGCGGAGGCGGCGGCCCACGGGGAGGATATCAACCTGAACTACCGGATGCTGGTGGAGCTGGACGTGATTTTCGCCAAGGCTAAGCTGGCCTACCGGATGCGGGCCTGGGCTCCCATCATGAACGAGGAGGGCAGAATTGACCTTCGGAAAGCCCGCCACCCGCTGATTGATGACAAAAAGGTGGTTCCTGTTTCCGTGCGTCTTGGCTCGGATTTTGATACGATGATTATTACCGGTCCCAATACCGGCGGCAAAACCGTTACCTTGAAGACCATTGGCCTGCTGACGCTGATGGCGGAATGCGGACTCCATATCCCCGCCGGGGACGGAAGCCAGCTTTCCACCTTTGAGGCGATTCTGGCGGATATCGGTGACGAGCAGAGCATTGCCCAGAGCCTTTCCACCTTCTCCAGCCATATGAGAACCATTGTGGATGTGGTCGATCAGTGTGACGACCGCACACTGGTGCTTTTTGATGAGCTGGGCGCGGGCACGGACCCTGCGGAGGGCGCTGCCCTTGCCATGGCAATCATCGAATTTTGCCGGAAGCTGAACAGCCGGGTGGTGGCAACGACCCACTACGCCGAGCTTAAGCTCTACGCCATGCGCACCAGGGGCGTTATCAATGCCTCCTGTGAATTTGACGTGGAGAGCCTTCGGCCCACCTACAAGCTCCTGATCGGCATTCCCGGCAAATCCAATGCCTTTGCGATTTCCCGGAAGTTGGGGCTTTCAGAGGACATCCTGAAGGAAGCGGATGACCTGGTGGGAAAAAGCGACAAGGATTTTGAAGATGTGCTCAGCCAGCTGGAGCAGCAGCGCCAGCAGATGGAAGCCGCCAGAAGGGAAGCGGAGCGGCTGAGGCAGGAAACGGCCCGGATCAAGCAGCAGAGCGAGGAATACAATGCTCAGCTGCAGAAGGAAAAGGAAAAGGCTATGGAGGCCGCCCGGAAGGAGGCCCAGCATATTATCGAGGAGGCCCGGGCGGCAGCAAACCTGGCATCCGAGGAGCTGAAGGCTCTGCGCAAGCAGCTTCAGAACAGTGCCGATACTACCAATCTCAACCAGCGTCAGGCGGAGGTCCGGAGAAGCCTGAATGAAATGGAGAGCAAGATTCGCTCCACCCAGCCCAAGGCCGAGCGGCCTCAGCCCAAGCGTGGAATTATGGTGGGCGATACGGTAGAGCTGCTGAAGCTGGGCACCAAGGCCAATGTTATTGCCATCAATAAGGACGGAACCTACCAGCTTCAGGCAGGAATCCTGAAGATGAACGCGAAGGCTGACGAAATCTACCTGCTGGAGAACGAAAACCCCTATAAGGTCAAAGGTCGTCCTGCCCACTCGGGCCGGGAGATGAAGATGACGGCTATGTCCAGCGAGGTGGACCTGCGCGGCATGGATACGGTGGAGGCAGTGTGCGTGCTGGAGCGGTATATGGATGAGGCTATGCGGTCGAACCTGTCCCAGGTGCGGATTATCCACGGCAAGGGAACCGGTGTGCTCCGGGCCGCGGTTCAGCAGGCACTGAAAAAGAATAAATATGTAAAAAAATTCCGTCTGGGCGTGTATGGTGAGGGCGAGGACGGCGTTACCATCGCTGAGTTTGTTTGAATTTACCAAAAACGATGACCGATTTGCAGGAAACTGAGGTTTGTTTGCACATTTATGACGCAGCTTGTTAATTTAGGCTGAAATTTTATTGACTTTTTCGGTAAAAATAGCTATGATATACGCAGAGCCGCCGTACTTTGACCAAGCTGCGGCGTAAAGGAGTGTTGATTTATGTTCAATAAGGAAGTAACGGTTCGTTGTGAATCCGGACTGCACAACCGTCAGGCTACATACTTCGTGCAGAAGGCCAACGAATTCGAGAGCAGCATCTGGCTGGAATCCGGTAATCGGAAGATGAACGCGAAAAGTCTGCTGGGTATCATGTCCCTTGGCATTGTCACGGGTACAACCGTAAAGCTGACGGCGGTAGGCTCCGATGCTGAGGCAGCCGTAAATGCTCTGGATGCTCTGCTCCAGCGGGATGTTTATTGATATTCTTTGAAATTGGGCCGCCTCAATGCCGAAAATACGCATTGAGGCGGTTCTTTTTGGTGACACTATGACTTTTGACGAATTAAAAGATAAGGCTCTTAGTCTTCCTTATGCGCCCGGCGTTTACATCATGCGCAACAGGGAGGATAAAGTCATTTATGTGGGTAAGGCAAAAAAGCTGAAAAACCGGGTGAGCCAGTATTTTCAGGATACAGCCTCCCATACGGCAAAGACCAGACAGATGGTGAGCCACATTCACCATTTTGATGTTATCGTAGCCGCGTCGGAATTTGAGGCGCTGGTGCTGGAGTGCAGCCTGATCAAGCGGTATATGCCGAAATACAACATCCTCCTGAAGGATGACAAAGGCTATCCCTATTTGCGGCTGGATATGCGGGAGATATACCCCGTTATCACCCTGGTAAACCGGATCGCTGACGATAGGGCGGAGTATTTTGGCCCCTATGGCAGCAGGAGCGTTACCCATGATGTACTGGAGGCTCTGCGGCTGACACTGAAGCTTCCCGGCTGCCATAAGCAGTTCCCCAGGGACGTGGGCAAGGACAGACCCTGCCTGAATTATCACATGAACCAGTGCGAGGGCTGGTGCCAGAGCACGGTCAGCTCCGTGCTCTACCGGGAGCGGATAGAGCAGGCCCGGCAGCTTCTGCTGGGGAATTATAAGGACGTTTCTTCCCAGATCAGGGCCCAGATGCTGCTCCATGCGGAGAATCTGGAATTTGAGCTGGCGGCGTCCTTGCGGGACAGGCTCAATGCCGTGGAGTCGCTGGGCCAGAAGCAGCTGGTTACTGCCGGAAGCCTGGCAGATACGGATGTGATCGGCTACGCAGAGACGGAGACAAAGGCCTGCTTTGCGGTGCTCCATTTCTCCGGCGGTAATCTGCTGGACAAAGAGTATGAAGTATTTTCCGTGCCGGATGACAAAAATGAGGCCGTATCCAGCCTGATGAAGCAGTTCTATCTCAGCCGGGGCCTTGCGCCGAAATTTGTTATGCTTCCCTTTGCGCTGGAGGACAGTGAGCTTTTTTCGGAATTTATGGAGCAGCAGTACGGACGGCGGCCCAAGCTGCGGGTTCCGCAGAGGGGTGACAATGTGCGTCTCGTTGAACTGGCAAATAAAAATGCCAGGGAGGAGGCGGAGCGTGTTACGGATAAGGATGAGCGTGTCAGCGCCACGGTTGCCCTGCTTGGAAAAATGCTGGGCCTGGAGCCGCCGAAACGGATTGAATCCTTTGATATTTCCAATATTTCCGGCACGGATATTGTGGCAAGCATGGTGGTGTTCCAGGACGGAAAGCCGAGAAAGAGCGATTACAAGCGATTCAAGGTTGAAGGACTGACGGATCAGGATGACTATGCCTCCATGCGCCAGGTGGTAAAGCGTCGGTTTGTGCACTTCCGGCAGCAGGACAAGGGCTTTGAGGCGGCACCAGACCTTCTGCTGATCGACGGCGGTATCAACCATGCCAACGTGGCGCTGAGAGCGCTGGAAGAGCTGGAGCTCAGCTTCCCGGTGTTCGGCATGGTGAAAGATGATCGACACCGTACACGGGCGCTGGTGACCCCGGAGGGACAGGAAATTCGAATTGACAACAATCAGGCGATTTTTTCCCTCATCGGCAACATCCAGGAGGAGACCCACCGTTTTGCCATCACCTACCACCGCTCTCTGCGCTCCAAGCGCCTGCGGTATTCTGAGCTGGACAATATTCCCGGCATTGGCCCCAAGCGCAAGCAGGAGCTGCTGCGGCAGTTTAAATCCCTGACCGCCATTGGTCAGGCAACGTTGCCCGAGCTGGAGCGGCTGCTGCCAAAGGATGCCGCCGCAGCGGTGTATCATCACTTCCGGGAAAAGGAGAAACTTTCTGATGATACGCTATGAATTCCGGCATCTGGACGACGATACCGTGTCTCAGCTCATTGCCCTTTCTGCCCGATGGGTGGAGGAAGAATGCAGCTATGGGATGGTGGTCAACCAACGGGAAGATTTAAAAGAGCCCCTGGCTGTGGCGCTGGATGGCGACAAAATCGTCGGCTATTGTTTCGGGGAATTCTACCGGCAACAGCGGAAATCCTCCTGTATTCCCGTGGATGCCAGTTGCTTTTCTGTAGATGAGCTTTACACCTTGCCCCAATACCGGGGAATGGGCATAGGCAAGACTCTCTTTCGGATGATAGAGAAGGCTGTAGCCGGGCAATGCGGCTACAGCACCCTGACCACTTCTACAAAAAACTACAAAGCCATTCTCCGCCTGTACATTGAGGAACTGGGAATGGACTTTTACAGTGCCTTTTTGATTAAAAAGACAGGAGATACCATATGCGAGTAATTTCCGGTAAAGCCCGTGGGGTTCAGCTGAAGACCCCGGAGGGACTCACCACCCGGCCCACCATTGACCGGGTGAAGGAAGCATTGTTCAGCATCATTCAGTTTGACATTCCCGGGGCGGCTGTGCTGGATCTGTTCGGCGGAACCGGCCAGCTGGGCATAGAAGCTTTGAGCCGGGGGGCCAAAAGCGCCACCTTTGTGGACGCGGCAGATAAGCCCTGCGCCCTGATCCGTGAGAATTTGCGCCGCACCAAGCTGGAGAGCCAGGGCCGGGTCCTTCGGGCGGATTACCTGGATTATCTGAAGCGCTGCCGGGAAGACTATGACATTATCTTTTTGGACCCGCCCTATGCGGAAGTTTTTCTGGAAAATGCGTTAAAAAAGATAACGGAAATTGACATTTTGCGATCTGGTGGTATAATAGTCACTGAGCGCCCTCTGGAAAAGGAACTGCCTTGGGAATTTGAAGGCTATCAGCGCTCCAGAGACTATAAATACGGAAAGACTTTGCTCGCAATATACCGCAAGGCGTGAGGAATAGTATGAAAATCGCAATTTATCCGGGCAGCTTTGATCCGGTCACAACGGGACATTTGAATATTATCCGAAGAGCAGCCAAAATTTTTGACCGGCTGATCGTGTGCGTCATGGTCAACTCCGGAAAAAAGCCCATGTTTACACTGGAGGAGCGGGTCTCTCTGATCCGAATGGTCACGGAGGATATTCCCAATGTTGAGGTGGACGGTTCCAATATGCTTCTGGCGGAGTACGCGAAAACCGTTGGTGAATGCGTCATCGTCAAGGGCCTGAGAGCCGGCTCGGATTTTGAAAACGAATTCCAAATGGCAATGATTAACCGTAACATTAACCCGGATCTGGATACCATGTTTTTGACTGCTGAGCACCAGTACACCTACCTCAGCTCCAGCATGGTCAAGGAGCTGGGCAGCTACAATGTGGATCTGAAGGACTTCCTGCCGGAAAAAATTATGCCGCTGGTTCAGGAACGGATTCGCCAAATGCAAGGAGGAGCAGAAAAATGAGCAACCGCAATATTGAAGATATCATCGGAACCCTGTATGACATGATCCAGGATGCCCGTTCCATGCCCCTGGCGGCTGACAAGTGCATTGTCGAGCGGGACCGGGTGCTGGATATGCTGGACGAAATCCTGGCACAGATGCCCGGCGAACTGAAGCAGTCCCGTACCATCGTGGAGTCCCGCAATGAGCTCATCAGCCAGGCCCGCCGGGAGGCTGAGACCATCGTTCGTCAGGCTCAGGAGCAGGCCAATCAGATGGTGACCAAGGAAGCAATCTACGCTGAGGCAAAGCGCCGCAGTGAAGAGCTGGTTCAACAGACCCAGAACCGGATCAACCAGATTCAGAAGGCTGGCTTCAGCTATATGGATGAATCTCTGCGTCAGACAGAGGATGCTATCGCCCAGGCTCTGAACGAGGTTCGGGAGACCCGGATGAAGTTCCGTGGTGTGACGGAGGCACAGGAGCAGCGCAAGGCCGCCAATGTGGATATTGACGTATAATTGAACAAAAATGGGAACCGGGACAGAGCATCTGTCCCGGTTCTTTTTTTATCCATCGGCACATAGAGTGCATCGAAAGGGGAGGGGACAATGGTAGTGAACCGGAAAGTGACGGGAAAGGCCAGCTCCATGCCGGCGGGGCTGGCTATCGGGGCGGCTGTAAGCATAGGTGCTACGCTGGCACTGTCTGTTGTGGTCGGGTGGCTGGTGTATGCGGGACAATTGAAGGAGGGACATATAGGCTACTGCGCAATGGGAATTCTGCTCCTTTCTTCACTGCTGGGGGCGGTGGTATCAAAGGGAAAAATCAAGAGGCAGTTGTTGGCTGTATGCGGCGCGTCGGGGCTGATCTATTATGCCGTTCTTCTGATGACAACGGCTCTGTTCTCTGGCGGCGAGTACAGGGGCATGGGGGTTACCGCCCTTATGGTCCTCTGCGGCTGCGCCATCGGCGCACTGCCGGGCGTGCGCCGGGGAAGGGGAGTGCGGACCGGAAGAGGCCGAAGAATCAGGCGGTAGTTAAGTTGTACAATTTTTAGCTGGAGTAAATAATATTTACCACCGGCATTGTGTTTGCAGGAAAACTTGCAAACACAATATTTAGTAAAATCTCGAAACCAAAACCCAAGATATGGAAAAATAATTGAAAATGGTAAAACAGAATGCACCTATGGTTTCTTGAGTTGACATAATTGTGCTGACATAAATATTTGGCATAATTTACAAAAATACCGTTTTTGGCTAAAAAAGCTTGAAATTGTATAAATTATGGAGTATAGTATTGGTGAATCAAAAGCGAGGGTATTATTATGCCCGTGCCATGCTCGCTCCGCAAATTCGGCGTTGTCCGATACTTCAGGAGGGATGCTATCATGGCACGGTTTTTACTTCACGATTTTTGCAAATCAGGACGCAAGGGCAGATGCTTCTTTCTTGCGTTGGCCTGGGCAGCAGGGCTCCTTTCGGGAGTGCTACTGTTTCTTCACGCAGACACTTCTTTTCTTTCTTTGATGCACAGGGTGCGGACGGTTCCTGTGTCGATCGTCGGTCTGGTGAGTGTGCTTGTCTTTCCCTTTCTTATTTCTGCTTTTTCTGTTTACAGCTCTCTGGACTGGGTGCTTTACCTGGCTGCCCTGGGAAAGGGCTTTGGCTATTGTCTTGCTGTTCTTTCCTGCGCGGCAGCTTTTGGAAGCGCCGGCTGGCTGATTTGCCCCCTGCTGCTATTCAGCGATGGCGGCGGTGTGCTTTTCCTGTGGCTTTACTGGCTGCGTTGTGGCACCGGGGGCGGAGGCTTTTCCACAAAGGTGTGGCTGCTCTGCCTTGGAGGAGCCTGCTTGCTGGGTCTGGTTGATCTGCTTTTTATCTCGCCTTTTTTGGCGGCATTATAGATTTTTGGAAAGGGTTTGGGTCGCTGGTTCATGCTGGACTTAATCAATGCCTACGAAAATTACCTGACCAAGGTAAAGCAGGCATCTGCCAACACCATCTCTTCCTATATGCGGGATATCCGGCAGTTTGCCGGGTGGCTCCGCGAGCGGGAGGATTTGGATGTGGTGGATGCGTCCCAATTGAATATCAGTGACTATCTGGCCTATCTCCAGGAGCAGGGAAAATCCGGTGCGACGGTTTCCCGTGTGCTTGCCAGTCTGAAGAATTTCTACGGCTATGTGGTTTCCACCGGCTTCCTGGAGGCATCTCCCGTTACGGCCCAGATTCATGTGGAGCGGGGCGAAAAAAAGCTGCCCCAGATCCTTACCGGCAGAGAGGTGGAACTGTTGCTGGCGCAGCCTGCCTGCGTGGATGCCAAAGGCTTCCGGGATAAGGCTATGCTGGAGCTGATGTATGCCACCGGCATCCGTGTCACGGAGCTGATCGAGCTGAACGTGGATGACGTGAATCTGGATCTTGCTACCGTAAAATGCAGCGGGGCCAAGAAAACCAGAGCGATTCCGCTGTATCCCGCAGCGCTGAATGCATTGAGCCAGTACATACGGGAGGTCCGCCCGGGTATGATTGCTGAGCCCGGTGAAAGGGCACTTTTTGTGAATATCAACGGTGTGCGGATGAGCCGCCAGGGCTTCTGGAAAATCCTGAAGCACTATCAGGCCACGGCCCACATCGACAAGGATATCACCCCCCACACCCTGCGGCACAGCTTTGCGGTACACCTGCTGGAAAATGGTGCGGATTTAAATTCCGTCCAGGAGCTGATGGGGCACAGCGATATTTCCTCCACCCAGATGTATACCCACATGATTAACCAGAAGCTCAAGTCGGTATACGAAAAATGTCATCCAAAAGCATAAAAAATCTGCCCGGCGTCTTGACGCTCAGGCAGATTTTTTGTTGCTCCGATGGCACGGACCATTGGTTGACAATTGGAGGGCTATCCGCTATAGTATGATTATCCGGAAATCTTATTGAGAGGATGTGGCTATATGGAACGTTATTGCAGTAAGTGCGGCGCAAAGCTGCCCGATGAAAGTACCTTCTGCCCCCAGTGCGGCGCGCCCCGAGCATCAGAAGGGCCGGATATCCGCGCAATCCCCCTGAGCCAGGAGCCTGCGGCAACACCGCAGACGGCTGCGCCCTTGTCTGCGCCCAATGCAGCACCGCCGGTCTGGGCAGAGCCTGCGCCGGAGAAGGGGAGAGGCCCCCGTAAATTCAAATGGTGGATGGCAGCCATTCCCGCGGTGCTTGTGGTGGCACTGGCGGTACTTTTGCTCTGGGAGCCTCTTTCTATCCGGATCAATCCCCTGGGAGCGCTGGCAAAGGCAGCAGCCAATACGGCGGAGTCTCTGGTGGACCGGTATGAAGGAAATCCCATTTCCATGATGGAAAAAGCCTACACCTCCGATCAAACTGCCGGAGAAGGAACCATTGCCATCCGTGTGCCGGAAAATGGCGAAATCCAGGCAAATATTTCCGTGAATGCCGACCGCAATACCCGGCAAACGCTGATGGGAATGGGAATGACGCTTAACTATTCCGATTACGGAGTTTCTGTATCCGGGGATCTGGATTTTTATATGGATCCGGACTTTATGGCATTCAATCTGGAGCAGGCTACCAACGGAACCTTCTATGGCATTGCCTATGATACCTTTGGCAGCGATATTCGCTCCAATCCGCTGCTGACGGATTCGCTGAGCGAGGAGCAACTGGTTGTCCTGGAGGAGCTGGTCTCCGGCCTGCAGGAGGTACTGAACCGGGAAAATACGGAATTTCAGCTGTCCGAAGAATACTCAGAGCTGTTTGCGCAGTTCCCGAAGGAGCAGAAGCCCACTGTGTCCACCGAAAAAATCAACCTGGGCGAAAATGTGCGCAGCTGCCATAAGATTTGCTATACGATTCCGGTTTCCGAGCTTGGGGAGCTTATGGACGCTGTGGTGGACCTGCTGGAAGATGACGAGATGATTCAGGCACTGGACATGGTCAATACACTGGAATATGACTGGGAAGTGCTGATTGAAAACGCCCGAAATGCGGTGGATTCTCTCCGGGACTCCGATGGCGATATGACGGTCTGCTACTACATCTACAGGAACCGTTTGGTCAACCTGAGCGTAAATGCGACCATTTCCGACGACATGGGAGATGAAATGTCGGCTGACATAGCCTTCCTGCTGGGAGAGGACCCTGACCGGAACGATCAGGTGCTGAGCATGGATATTATCAATACCGATGATGAGATGCAGCGTATGGAGCTGGTGTTCAGCACCCAAAAGGACGGCAGCACCATCTCTCATGGACTGGAGCTCTGCGTCAACGGAGATGACACCGATGAGAGAATCTTTGTATCCTATGAATGGGATCGGGAGGATGGAGATCTGGAGCTGGTGCTTCAGATGGACAGCCCCAGCATTTCTTCCCCCCTGAAGGTAAAGCAGAGGATGATCCTGAAAGAGGAAGAGGATGGCTTTCTGCTTGAAATTTCCGATTTCAGCAACATTCCGGATATGCAGGATATTGATCTGGATGTTTCCTTCTATTTCCACGAGGGCAAGAGCATCAAAGCTCCCAAGTATACCAATATCAAAGATTTGACAACCACGGATCTTTACGATATCCTGATGAACATTGAGAATAGCTACGGCTGATTTTTTCCGATGCAAAACCCCCGGTCTGCTGTAAGCAGGCCGGGGGTTCGCGTATGTATCCGGGCAGAGAAATTACAGGCCGGTCATGGCTGCCAGAACGTCAACCTCCATTTTCTGGATGCTCTTCTGCATAGCCAGTCCCTCGTCGATATCCACGTCTGTAAAGTGACCGTCCTTGGTGCAGACAATCCGGTTGTTCTTGCCCTGCAGCAGCAGTTCAACAGCCAGATAGCCCATCTTGGTGGCGTTTACACGGTCGCGTCCTGTGGGGGTACCGCCTCGCTGAATATGGCCCAGAACAGTCACCCGGGGATCCAGATCGATGGTCTCCTTGATTCGGGCAGCGATGTCCGTGGCATGACCGGCACCCTCCGCCACAACAATCATGTAGTGGGTGAAGCCGTTAAAACGGGCCTGGCGAATCTTTTCGATAACATCCCGCTCAAAATCAATGGGTTCCTCAGGAACCAGAACCGCGGTGGCACCCACAGCCAGACCAACGTACATAGCCAGGTATCCGGCGTTGCGGCCCATGACCTCCACAACAGAGCAGCGCTCGTGGGACTGCATAGTATCCCGGAGCTTGTCGATGCATTCAATGGCGGTATTGGCGGCGGTATCGAAGCCGATGCAGTAATTGGTGCAGGAAATGTCGTTGTCAATGGTTCCGGGAATACCAATCACATTGATACCGTATTTGCTCAGAGCTCTGGCGCCGCGGAAGGTGCCGTCACCGCCGATGGCAATGATGCTGTCCAGTCCCAGGAATTTGCAGGTGGAGACGGCCTTTCGCTGGCCCTCTTCCGTCATAAATTCCTTGCTGCGTGCGGTATAGAGAATCGTGCCGCCCCGGTTGATGGTATGGGAGACACTCTTTTCATCCAGTTTCACAATATCACCGGTAATCAGACCGTTCCAGCCCCGGCGGATACCGTAGCATTCCAGACCATGATACAAAGCGGTACGGACAACAGCACGGACGCAGGGATTCATGCCGGGGGCATCGCCACCGGAAGTCAGAACGCCGATTCTTTTCACACTCATATGATTTCCTCCTGTAAGGCCATATTATGACATTTCTATTTTACCTTCCGTCAGCGCAAATGTAAAGCCGAAATTTGCTAAAATAAGCTGCATTTGTAAAATTTCCCTTGACTGTAAAGGGGCTTCATAGTATATGATAAAGAAAAGGAGGCGGTATTATGCAAATTCGTGATCTGGAAGAACGAACAGGGCTGGACAGAGCGACCATCCGTTACTATGAAAAGGAGGGCCTGCTGGCTCCCCGGCGTCAGGAAAACGGCTACCGGCTGTACAGCGAGGCTGACGAAAAGACACTGCTGAAAATCAAGCTCCTGCGCAGACTGGGAATGTCCCTGGAGGCCATCCGGCAATTTCAGCAGGGAAGCGGGAACTTTTCCTCCGCACTGGATGCCCAGATTACCGCACTGAGCTGCCAGATGGAGGAAAATTCCAGAGCAAGAGACATATGCCGGGAAATCCGGGAGCAGGGCACGGGCTATGCGGAGCTGGACGCGGCTTATTATTTAGAGGAGCTCAGCAGACCGTCGGCCTCGGCTTCTTCCCAGAAGCTGGCTGCGGAGTTTCCTTTCCGGGAGACAGTGCCCAGGCCCCATCATCCGGTCCGGCGGTTTGTGGGACGAATGGCGGACTACGCAATACTGGTGGTGCTTTTGCGGCTGCTCCTGATTGTGGTGCTGCGCATCCGGCCCTACGGAAAGCTGCTGTCCTGGCTGGTTGATTATGGAAGCTATTTTCTCATGGTTCCGCTGGAGGCGCTGCTGCTGTCGGCTTTTGGCACCACACCCGGAAAATGGCTCATGGGCCTGCGGGTGCATTCCCGAGACGGTGACCTGCTGACATTCAGCCAGGCAATGGAGCGGGAATGTGCCGTTCTTTCCCAAGGTCAGGGGCTGGGAATTCCGGTCTGGTCCCTGTGGCGACGGTACAAAAGCTACCAGGCATATTGTCAGTGGCCGGATATGGAATGGGATGAAAAATGTGAATACATATATGGCAGCTGGGGAGGGAAGCGGAAGGCAGCGCTGGCAGGCCTTGGCTGTGTGCTGGTGCTGTGCACCCTTTGGACAGCCCAATCTCAGACCAGACCCAAATATGTGGGCGAAGATTTGACGATTGCGCAGTTCGCTGAAAATTATAATTATTATCTGACAATGCTGAATTCGGAGGCAGATCAAAGTGAAAAGCTGGATTCCGACGGAAAAAAGGGCACTCGACCTTCTGGCACGGTAATAATTTTTGTTGATGGTCAGCCGGAGGATGCGGTTGGAAATTTCCAATATGAAACGGAAAATGGCGTTCTTCAAAAAATTCGGTATGAAAACAAATGGACGGATGTTTTCATCACAAAAACCATTCCGTCCCAGTGCTATCTGGCTGCTTTTACGGTGTTGATGTCGCAGGGGGATATGACACAGAAAACTGCGTTGGATGTCATTCGCCAGTGGGAGCAGCGGCAGGAAGAAACCAGCGGAGCACTGGAATGGGAAAATATCCGCATACAATGGGAAACCCAGCTGGAGAACTGCGTAATCGTCAACGGTGGGGCAGACATTACAACGGAAGACAGCGAATTACCAAGCAGCATCACATATTTCTTTGAGATAAGTATCGATCCGAAATAGCAAAAAGGCACCAACCAGGTGCCTTTTTGCTATATTTATCCGATACACAAATCAGGTTTTTGAAAAGTAAGGCGAGTGCCGTTGAATGTGGCTGGTATCGGGCCAAAAGCCGCCGCAGGGTGGCGAGGGGGCAGCGCAGGGGTTCACTTGGGCCACACCTTGGCCCGAATATTTTTGGGTCAAGTGAACGCAACAAAATAAAAATTTTGTTGCGTTCGTGACAGGAATGTGTTATAATAAATTCAACAAAAGCATTTTACAGGGCTTACGGAACAGCTGCTCTCAGAAATGCTGCATTTACCACCACATTTTCTTGAACTGAATGAAACGATTGTAACCATCTCACACAAAGGAGCCACGTTATGCAGAAATACAGCGATTGCCCCCAGATTTTGCGGGATTTTTTGACCTATCACGAGACAATTAAAGGACAGTCACCCCGGACCATATCGGAATATTACCTGGATATGCGGATGTTTCTGCGCTTTATAAAGCTCATGCGCAGCGATATGCCAATCCAAACAAGGCTGGACGACATTCCGATTAAGGATATTGATCTGGATTTCATCCGGTCAATAACCACATCGGATATTTTTGAATTTCTGTCCTATCTGGCAAATGACCGCACACCAAATCCCGATTCAGCGGCACCGGAATATGGCATCTCCCCTGCTGCCCGGGCCAGAAAGCTTTCGGCGCTGAAATCCTTCTATAAATATCTTACCATACGGACAAAACAATTGCAAGAAAATCCCGTAGCGGATCTGGAGTACCCAAAGCTCCGCAAGAGCCTGCCCAAATATTTGACCATGGAGCAATCTGCCGCACTTTTGAAGGCGGTAAACGGCCCAAATCAGACACGGGACTATGCAATTTTAATGCTTTTTCTAAATTGCGGCATCCGCCGCAGTGAGCTGGTTGGCCTGAATCTTACAGATGTATATGAAGACAGGATCCGTGTCGTAGGCAAAGGAAACAAAGAGCGGTTTGTCTATTTTGGTACACCCTGCCGCAAAGCGATTGATGCCTATCTGGTGGAGCGAAACGAGAAGGTTTTGTCCGACAACCGGGCTTTGTTTGGCTCCCGGGACGGGAACCGAATCAGCGTTACAGCGGTGCATCGGCTGGTAAAGAAGGCGCTTTTACAGGCAGGACTGGATTCAACCCAGTTTTCCGCCCACAAGTTGCGCCATACCGCCGCGACCATGATGCTTTCAGGCGGTGTCGATGTGAAGACGGTACAGGAGGTGCTGGGCCACGAGAATCTGAATACAACCCAGATTTACACGCACATCGAGAACACGGAGTTGAAGATTGCCGCCGAGGCCAATCCCCTCTCCAAGCTTGATTTTTCCGAATAAATGTTGTATAATCAAAAAAGCAACCAAAAGTTGTCAGGTTTGGCGGTGATATAATGTCGATTGGAGAGAGAATAACAGAGCTGCGCAAAGAACGGAATATTTCTCAGGGGCAGCTTGCTGAGGCACTGGAGGTATCTAGGCAGGCAGTCAGTAAGTGGGAAAATGATCTTTCCAGTCCCGATTCCCTGCGGCTTATCAAACTGGCGGATCTTCTGGATACAGATGTTGAATATCTTACCACCGGACGAAAAAACCAGGCCATTCGCCCGCCGGTGGTGCTGGAAACGGTGAAAACGGTGGAAAAAATCGTTGAGAAGCCTGTTGTCCGGGTGGTCGAGAAAATCGTTCAGGTGGAAAAGCCTGTTACGCAGTATATCGAGAAGCCCGTCATTAAGAAGGTCGTTCGGGTGAAATACAGAAGAAATGTTCCGGAAATGGTTATTGTCGGAGGTATTTCTATGATTATCGGGTTCCTGATAGGACTGCTGCTGTGATATAATCTAACCCCGGTGAGGATTAATTTTTCCTCACCGGGGTTTTATCAGGACTTACCGGCTTTTTGTTCCAGCCGGAGGATTTCTCTGCGGACGATATCTGTGGTTTCACCGGTGGTGAAATGCCATTCCCTTTCAAATACCGCCAGCTCTTCCTTCAGCGCGTCAACGGCACAGTCGAACTGCCCAATCCGTTCATAGAACTGGGCCAGAGCCTCGAGAGGACCAACATAGCGCGGTGCGGGCTGGACGTCCATTGCCTTTCGATAGTACCGCTCTGCCCTCTCATACTCCCTTGCCCTGGTCAAATAGTCTCCGATATTGTGGTAAACGCACCATTCATCCGGGAAGGACCGCTCCATTTGCTTCCAGATTTCAAAGGCCTCCGATCTTCTGCCGTCCTGCCAGGCGATTTTACCTTGGTACAGAGGCACACGGTAGCTGCTGTTGATGGCAGCGAATTTTACGCAATAGGCGGAGGCTTCTTCCAGACGATAGTCCGCAATGAGCTGGTCCATAACAGCGAGATAGGCAATCTGGCAGTTCGGGTGGTTGGACAGATACCCCTCGTAATAATCGATCAGGGCATAATGGCTGGAACCGTTCCAATCCGCAACAAATCCACCCATGGCAGATATCAGCTCGCCATGGGCATCCCGAAGACCGGAATCCCGCTGCAGGGCCTCCTTGGCGTATTCCGCAGCTCTGGATTGGTGCTCCCGGGCGATGTGGTTCTCCATATCTGCAAGAAGTTCGAAGGGGCGGCCGTTTTCAGGGTCCAGAGCAGCCTTTTGCAGTAAAAAGCTGCGGCTGGACTCCACTTCGGCATCGTCCAGATACCGAACATCCCAAAGCATATTCTGAATCCGCTCCATGCGGGTGTCGTCGGACAGGGCAAAAAGCTCGTCAATGGTCACGCCGAAAAATGCGGAAAGCTCCGGTAGCAGACTGATATCCGGTGTCGCAACACCGCGCTCCCATTTTCTGACGACCTGGGCGGTGAGACCGAAATGCTGCGCCAGGGTTTCCTGGGAAATACCCCGCCGAAGCCGCAATGATTTAATCTGGTTTCCGATTTCCATAGCAAACGCTCCTTTGATTTATTTCGAGCTCGTGGCATTATCGTAGCAAAATCCCGGTCAGAATGCAATGACCGGGATTTTTACTATAGGAAAACCATTGGTTGAAAAGCAAATCTTCGAAGAAAAACCGTTTATATCTGGCAACTATCGGTTGCATTCTTGTTAAAGAGCAACTTCTATTGCTTCTCTCAGGTTGCGCACCCGGTAGACGGTCAGTCCGTCGGGGATATCCAGCTTGTCGCTCTTTCCCTTCGGGATGATGCATTTTTTGAACCCCAGCCGGGCTACCTCCCCCAGCCGCTGGTTCAGGTTGGATACGGTGCGGATCTCCCCTGTCAGTCCCACCTCACCGATTGCCACCAGATCATGGGAAATTGGCGCATCCCGGTAGGAGCTTGCGACAGCCAGAACAACGGACAGATCGGCACCAGGCTCGTCCAGCCGCAGGCCGCCGACAATATTGATATAGGCATCAAATACGCTGAGCTTCATCCCCGCCCGCTTCTCAGCGACGGCAAGCAGAAGGGCCGCCCGGTTAAAATCAAATCCGTCGGCGGTTCTTCTGGGGACATTGAAGGTCGTTTTACTGACAAGAGCCTGAACCTCAGCCAGAATGGGTCGGGTTCCCTCCATGACGCAGGCAACGCAGGTGCCGCTTGCGCCCTCCGGGCGGCCCTCCAGAAGCATCTGGGAGGGATTGGGTACCTCCACAAGCCCGGAATCCATCATTTCAAAGACACCAATTTCGTTGGTGGATCCAAAGCGATTTTTGGCTGCGCGGAGAAGGCGGTAGGAGGAATTTTGATCACCCTCAAAATAAAGGACGCAATCCACCATGTGCTCAAGGACCTTCGGGCCGGCAATATTGCCGTCTTTATTGATATGGCCCACGACAAAAACCGTGATCCCCTGCTGTTTGCTCAGGTGCATCATGGTCATGGTGCAGTCCTTGACCTGGGAAACGCTTCCCGGGGAGGATTCATTTTCTTCGTTATAAAGGGTTTGGATGGAATCAACGATCAGGAAATCTGGCTTCATTTCTTCGGCTGCCTCCACAATATCGGACAGCCGGGTTTCGGACAGAATGAACAGATCATCCGGCGATACCCCAAGCCGCTCAGCCCGCAGCTTCAGCTGACGCTCGCTTTCCTCACCGGAAATATACAGTACGGTGCGGCCCCGGCACAGGGAATTGCAGATCTGAAGCAGCAGCGTGGACTTGCCGATACCGGGAGCGCCCCCTACCAGAACAAGGGAGCCGGCTACCGCGCCGCCCCCAAGAACCCGGTCCAGTTCTCCCATGCCGGTGGAAAAGCGAAGCTCCCGGTCGCAGTCCACCTCCTGAATGCGCTGAGGCATTCGTCTTGCGCCAATGGGGGCGGATTTGGGTTTTCCCACGGCAGCGGGCTTTTCGATGTGCTCCTCCATGGTATTGAAAGCGCCGCAGCCGGGGCAGCGGCCCATCCATTTTGGGGTTTCATTTCCGCAATTGGTGCAGAAAAAGATGGTTTTATTCTTGGACATACGGTACAGCTCCTTATTTCTTTGGCTTTTTTATTATTATATCAGGGTTACGCAATGCGGTCAAGTGTTCGCAAGACTTTGGGCCACAGTTGCTGCTATCACGCAGCACAGTTTTTTCTGATAGGCCGGGCCTCTCAGTTTTGCTTCCTCCGCCGGGTTGGAAAGAAAGCCGCATTCAATCAGCACTCCGGGACGGGTGATGTGCTCCATCAGATAGATTCCGCTGCCGGGCTTGCATTGCCGGTTGCTGCCAGGATTTAAGGTGGAAACCAGCATCTGCTGGAGGGACTGGGCCAACTCCTGGCTGCCCGGGGAAGACGCATAAAATACCTGGGCTCCGCTGTAGCGCCCATCCGAGAAGGTGTTCTGGTGAATGCTCAGAAGCAGTGCGTTTTGAGTGCTTTCCACCATCCGAACACGCTCCTTTAAATCGGATGCCTTCTTCTGGGCAATGGTCGTTCCCTGGGTATAGACGGCAGTATCCGTTTGACGAACCATTTTTGTCTCAAATCCAAGCAGCTGCATCAGATCCTTCAGCCGCAGGGCGATTTCCAGATTGATACTGCTTTCGGCTTTTCCTGTGCAGGAGATGGCCCCGCCATCCTCTCCGCCGTGGCCCGGGTCAATGATGATGCAGTATTTTCGCATAGTGGGCCTGCTTTCCGACCAGACTGTTATACCCCGGCTGCAAAGGCCTGTACCCCCCAGAAAGCCCAGAATAATCAGCACATATGCAAGGACGAGCTTCCCCTTCCCTGTTTTCATGTCCACCACCTCATCCATTCTTATGCGGAACGCAGGCGGGGATGAACCCACCGGCTGATTGCGGCATAGTATGACCCGGAACGACAGTTCCCATCGAATGAAACAGGAGGAATGCAGCTTTGGAGCATAAACCGAATTATACCGAAGGAACGGAGGGCAATCTGCCTGCACTGGCACCCCTTGCCAATCCCTATGTCCCATTCCAGATGGAAAACCCACCAAAGTATGAGCCCAGGAAAGCCATGGTGCGGGGCACCCTGTTTCCTGGGCTGGATCTTCCGTTTATGGGGATGGTAAACCAGAAGGAAGGGGCTGTGACACCCCTTGCTGAGCTTCAGGTCATGGCATTTGCGCTGCAGGAGCTGGCTCTGTATCTGGATACCCACCGGGAGGACGCTGAGACGCTGGAAATGTACCGGGAATACCAGAGACGCTACCGGGAGGCGGAGGAGGCTTATACAGAGGATTACGGCCCTCTGAATCATCTGACACCGGTGACGGGACCTTACGGCTGGCTGGACGATCCGTGGCCCTGGGAATACGGCCTGAACCGAAAGGAGGACTGAGCCATGTTTGTGTATGACAAGAAATTGCAGTACCCGGTAAAAATTGACAAACCCAATCCCCGTCTGGCTGCGCTCATCATATCCCAGTATGGCGGGCCTGATGGCGAGCTGGGAGCATCGCTGCGGTATCTGAGCCAGCGCTACGCCATGCCCTTTGATGAGCTGAAGGGATTGCTTACGGATATCGGTACCGAAGAGCTGGGGCATTTGGAGATGATCGGTGCGATTGTCCACCAGCTGACCCGGAATTTAAAGGATTCTCAGATTCAGGATTCCGCTTTTGCTCCTTATTTTGTGGATCATACGGCGGGCATTTACCCAACCGCCGCTTCCGGATTCCCTTGGAACGCTGCCAGCATGGCGGTTAAGGGGGATCCTATGGCGGATTTGACGGAGGATCTGGCGGCAGATGGTACGACTGCGTAAGAACAACACACAGTCTGAAATGATAGGACAAGCCATTTCTAAAACATAATACCGTACCTACAAGACGTTCAGAAATGAGCGTCTTTTTTTATACCCTCTGTTACGGAGTAGGAACGAAAAAGACCTTGCCACGCAAGGCTTTCCGGGCGTGTTTCTGACCGGGTAAGGGGTTTATACCTTATCCCTCAAAATCGCCGTTCTACTGCGTAACAAATCCGAAATAAAGGAGTGAACCACAATGGCAGTTTTCCGAGTGGAACGAAACACAGGCTACACCGTAATGAGCAACCACCACCTACGCAACAAGGAGCTGTCCCTAAAGGCAAAGGGGCTGTTATCGCAAATGCTGTCCTTGCCGGAGGATTGGGACTATACCCTTGCGGGGCTGTCCTACATCAACCGGGAAAGTATCGACGCTATCCGTACTGCGATATGGGAGCTTGAAAAAGCCGGATATATCACAAGGCGGCAGGGACGCGACGAGAAAGGCAAAATGACAGCGATTGAATACACCATTTACGAGCAGCCGCAACCGCCGCAGTTGGAAAAGCCGATATTGGAAAATCCAACAGTGGGCAAACCGATATTGGAAAATCCGACAACGGATAATCCGACGTCGGAAAATCCAATGCAATTAAATAAAGATATACAAAGAACTGACTTACCAAAGAAAGAAAAATCAAATACGGATTTATCAAGTACCCATTCCATTCCTAGGAACGCTTACCGGCTATCTTATGTGTCAAGTATTTAGCAGCATGAGCGTGTTCGGAAAAGTTGAGTATCATTTTCCGCTGTTTGAAATGCTGGCATATTTTCTCTTTATGCTGGTCATTCAAATGTTCTTTTCCACGCAGACAATCCGGCAAATTAAAAAACAATCCTTGATAGAACAAATACGAGAAATAGCATAATTCTTTCTTGAAAACCGGGGTGCAGACGATAGCCACCCCGGTTTTTCTTTTTGAGATTTTTTGAAATCTCCTTATCTTGTAACAATTCAGCATGATTATTTGTTGAAATTGAGAATGGCACGGAGATTTTTGTGACATTCATTCTTTATAATTACAGCAGAATAGAAAAGCACTCTGCCGCACGACGGCAAAAGAAAAAAAGCCGTCGTACAGCAGCCCTATCAACACGCCTATGAAACGGCGGCTTTGAGAAAAATTCAGAGCCGCCGTTTCTTTTCGTCTATCCTAAACCAACGACGACCCAACACCGTGTAAAGTACACGGCGGCAAACAAGGAGGATTTGTCGCCGTGTCTATTTTTGCATTGATACACAGCACCCATGATTTGCACCAGTTAAAAAAAGCATAGCCCCACCTCCGGGATATTCTGCTTTTGAATGTGAACTGTCAGTTCTTTATATTGCTTTTGTTATTTCCTATGCGTCTGTCCGCGCCCTTTTGCGGACAGGCGCATTTTGTCGTTTCGGAGAAATTTTTTCAAAAACTTTCTCTGAATGTTTGGCATTTTCCCCGTGCCGTTTGTTGAGGGGTTACGAAAGGGGAAATCATCACCCGCTTTCGCGGTTGCGAAAGGAGGTGATACCATGAATGAACCTAATCGTACCCAATGGCAAATCCGATGTGCTTTTAACGGGTTCTGCAAGCGGGCATTGAAGAATGAAGCTATCAATGCTCACGGGGAGATCAAAAGGCGGCAGCTACAAGAAGTTTCGTTTTCTGACCTTACTCCGCAAGAGGAAAATCAGCTTTACACCTACGACACTTACTTTGAACATGATGAAGCTGAAAAATCCTTTTGTATGGCAGGCAAGGAAATAACTGCAAAACTGCTTGCCGAAGCCCTGCACAGGTTGCCGGACGATAAACGGGAAGCCGTATTGCTGTATTACTTTTTCGATATGAATGACGCGGAGATTGCAAAGCTCCACGACATTCCGAGAAGCACAGTACAGTACCGACGGACAAGCTCATTTGAACTGTTAAAACGCTATTTGGAGGAACGCGCCTATGACTGCACATAATGGTAACACCGAACAGGACGAGCGCGGCTTGTTACCGTACCCGGTAATCATAGCCGCAACAAAGGGCGACCCGGAAGCTATGAAGATTGTCGTACAACATTACGAAAGCTACATAGCGTCCCTGTCTATGAGAAAACTCCGCGACGAACGCGGCAACACCTACTACGGCATAGACGAGGACATACGCGACCGCTTACGGTCAAAGCTCATGCGGGCTGTCCTTTCATTCAAGGTATAAGGTAGACCCGGCAGCGTCCCCCTTTCCGCTGCCTATGGCTATCCTGCCTTTTCTGCTCCTTGACAAAGAAAGCGACGCAAGATAACGGCGGCGCAGCATAGGGCAAATCAGATACGTTCCTTTTGCGCCGAGCCATGCGGTGGGTGCGCCATGACTTCCCGACCGGGAATGAGCGACCAACACCACGCCGGAAAACAAGTGTAGCGGCTTGTGGGCGACGACACGCAAAATACATAATGATACTCCCTTACAGCCACAGTCCGAGCGTTCAAAGCGTCGCAGGCAATGGGTAGGGCTGCGCGAGAACCGCGCAGGGGTGGAACTCCCGTGAGATTGCAGCTAACAATCGTCTGATAAAAGCCCCTCTTTTTATGTTGTAATAGTGGACTTGCCACTATTCATATAGTGTATTAGCCATTTCTGAAAGGGGGCTAAACATTGGAAAAAACACAAAACCCTAAACCTATTTGTAAGAGTGTTTTCAAAAGCGGCGAAAACACGACTTCTAAAACACAATTCACAAAAACGTGGATTGAAATGATAAATAAAATTGAGAAAGGCAAAATTGTAAACTTTTCTAAAAAGTGATGACAAGCCGTTTCTGTTGTGATACGATCACGATAGAAATGGCTTGTTCTATCTCTTGAAGGAGATACGAACATGAAAGTAGCTATTTATTGCCGCTTATCCGAAGAAGATAGAAACAAGCAATTTGAAACCGACGACAGCAACAGCATACAGAACCAAAAGGCTATGCTGCTGCAATACGCTGCGGAACAGGGGTGGGAACTTTACAACATATACAGCGACGACGACTACACGGGTTTAGATAGACGACGCCCGGAATTTAACCGTCTGCTCAAAGACGCAGAAGCACACAAATTTGATATTATCCTCTGTAAAACACAATCCCGCTTCACCCGTGAATTGGAATTAGTTGAGAAGTACATACACGGGCTATTCCCTATTTGGGGTATTCGTTTCATCAGCATTGTTGACAACGCCGATACCGCCAACAAGGGCAACAAAAAGTCACGGCAGATCAACGGACTTGTCAATGAATGGTATTTGGAGGATATGTCCGAGAATATCCGCAGCGTTCTGACCAACAGACGAGTGAATGGTTTTCATATCGGTGCATTTGCCCTTTATGGGTACAAGAAAGACCCCGACCAAAAGGGACACTTGATAATCGACGAAGAAGCCGCAGCCGTTGTCCGAGAAGTATTTACCCTATTCGCAGAGGGTTACGGAAAAACTGCGATTGCCCGTATGCTCAATGACAGGGGCATACCTAATCCAACTGAATATAAGCGTCTGCATGGCTTACGATATAAGCAGCCGAAAACCAAAAACAGCACTTTATGGAAATACTTTGCTATTTCCGATATGCTGATAAATGAAATCTATATTGGAAATATGGTTCAAGGCAAATACGGCAGCGTTTCCTATAAGACGAAGCAAAACAAACCCCGCCCTAAAAGTGAGTGGTACATTGTCGAGGGGACGCATGAGCCAATCATAGACCGTGAGTTATGGGACAGAGTGCAGGCGTTGGTGGAACAGAAAGCGAAACCGTTTGACGTTGGTACAATCGGCTTGTTTGCACGAAAAGCCCGTTGTGCTAATTGCGGTTACACGATGCGTTCTTCCAAAAATCGCGGCAGACACTATCTGCAATGCTCAAACCGCCATGTGGCAAAAGACGCTTGTATCGGTTCTTTTATCTCTGTTGATAAATTGGAGGGGCTTGTCATTGACGAGCTGAACCGTTTAGCAGCCGAGTATCTTGACAAGGACGAGTTAGAACAGAATATTGAGTTTTGCGATAACTTACAGGCACAAAAATCCCGCCTACTCTCCGACATAGCAATCTACGAAAAAAAGGTTGCAGAGTATTCAAAGGGTATTCGGGAGCTTTACATGGATAAGGTCAAGGGCTTAATTTCTGAAAGTGATTATTTGGAAATGTCAAAGGATTTTACCACAGACCGCGACCGTTTAGAGCGCGTGATCGCTGACGGACAAAAGCAGTTATCCGAAATCGAAGAAAAAATTGCGGCGGGCGACAATCGCCGCGAACTGATTGAACAATATACCAACTTGGAACATCTAACCCGTGAAATTGTGGAAACGCTGATTGATTATATATCTGTTGGCAAGCGTATTCCGGGAACAAAGGACGTTCCGATTGAAATTCACTGGAACTTTTAATCAAAAGTTGTTCTTATATGATTGTAGCAGAGCAGAAGGCAAGGGTAACCTATGACAATATTCTCCGGCTTTCGGATGACCCGGACGTAAATGATGTGATCAAATTCCTCCGGGAGCGGGAAATCGTCCATTTCCAGCGCTTTGGCGAGGCCTGTCAGCTGCTCAGAGAGAAGCTGGATCGAAGAAATGTGTATTATATGAATCCTGCTTTCGATATGTAAAGAGTCTCAGGGTCTCATTGCCGGGATCATGATGCAGTCCCGATAGTTTCCGTCGGTGGATGCCACATCCAGCAGATATACCGGCTGGTAAAAGCCCTTCGTATCGATTTCATAATCCATGCGGCAGGAGAAAACACGCACCTCCGCGGGGGATTTGTACTCAAAATATCCCCCATCATAAAATTTCCCACTACAAAGGCTGCTGTATGCCTCCATGGGTGAAAGAATCACGGCATCCTGATAGTAGCGGTACCAGACCAGATGATTATTGACACAGGCTGCCGTACCGTCTGTCTGCATATAGCACCGCAGGGTGCCATCCATTAAAACGGCACCGTCTCTCACCGCGTCACAGGTAAAGCTGTACCAGCCGTCCCCTTCTGCCTCGAAAGCAGCGCTCTCCGGGATGTGGACCGGGAAAGCAGCAAGGGCCTGCAAAACGGTCTCCCGGTCTTCGTCAGGGCTGCCTTCGCCGTTCCAGCTGTTGATAGTGAGTTCGAAGCTTCCGTCGTAATAATAGACAGAGAGAATGCCGCCGGAAAGGTTGTAATAAACCATTTCCTGGTAATAGCTGATCATGTCCACCTCCTGACCGATGGAGGCGGCAAGCTCCCGGGCGAAGGCATCGCACTGGGCCCTGCTCAATGCCTGGGTCTGATATACCGGTGCCTGCTCCCCTGCCTCAGGCAGGTCGCAGTCCAGGATCCACTGAACATTGCGGGTGTTATTAGTATACGCGGGGGCATTGGGAAGATTGCCGTATTCCTGCAGCTGATACGCACAGAAAATACTGCCGATGGCAACAAATGGAATGAGAAGAAGCCCGGAATAGGCAAGCGCAGGCTTCAGTCGGGTGCCCTTCGGTCCGGTCAGCGCTATGGCGGCAAAATAGCCCATTGCGGTGCCGAGGGTATTGGCAAACAGATCGTCTGCGTCGCAGATTCCCCGGGCGAAGGCCAGCTGGAGGAGCTCGATGACCAGCGAGAGGGCAAAGCCCGTGGAGATGGTCGTGTACCACCTACGGAATTTTCGGATCAGCAGCGGCAGAAGAAAGCCCAGAGGGCCAAACATGGCGATGTTCAGAAGCACATTCGCCCAGTTCTTCGTGGAAAAATTATTCCATGCCTCCCGCCATGCCCGGAACAGGTGGAAATTCCAGTCCCGGTAATGACCGGCACTCCGAAAAAATGTAGCGTAGATAACAATGAGCGTGTATCCGGCAAAGACCAGCCAGCCGATGGCCCGGGGCCAGGGGAATTTCTTTTCTCCGCCGTACTTTTTCCTGTAAAGCCACCGGCAGATCAGCAGGGCTGCCACTGCGCCCAGGCTACCCAACAGGCACAGGCTGAGGGCGGATTCCAGCTGCCCGAGAACGTACCACAGAAATTCATACATAGAAAACACTCCTTTCTTGCAGACATTATACAACATTCCCGCCGCAACTGCAATGCGGCGGGAATTAAAGCTTTATTAAGTTTTCGGTGTTTCCGTAATTTCCGCACCGCCCCACTCCACCAGGGCAAAGCCTGTTCGCTCCCATTGGGGGATGGTCTGGGGAGAAACGGCAACCGGGGCATCCAGGGCCTTCCAGGCCATGAAGACCCGCAAAATACTGTCCGGGGCCGGGTCAACGGTGAGAACGGCGGAATCCGTGTAGTCCTCCCACTGGAAGGAAATCAGGTTGTAGGGATTGCCCTCCATCCGGGGCAGCCAGTAGATGATAAATTCATTGGCTTCTCTGTCCGTCAGTCCCATTTGGGAGAGGACAGTTTCCAGAAAGTCCTTCGTATCTGCCCCTGCCACGACAAAGCCGGTGGAGAGGTCATATGCCCGGCTGCTGACACCTTCCCAGAACAGACAGTAGTATTCCCGACCGGTATCCGGGTCTGTCAGGGTCCCGTCGGGCCTTGCCAGGACGTTCCAGCCATTTTTATAGCTGGGATAGGTGGAGGTCAGCACCCCATCGTAATCCAGCATGAGGGAAACCATCGTCTCCTTCCGGGGATAGAGATAGATCACCGGCTTTTCCGCACGGATCTCTTCATCATAAACAGCTGTACCGAGAATGGTACCATCCACTCCCACCCGGACGGCGTAGAGGACTTCGTCCTGCACAAAGGTTACGAGCCATTCCCCTTCGCAGCTGTCAAACCGATAAGAACGGATGGTGGCAGTGGCTTCCAGCTCCTTCGCTGCGATTTCCGTGGCCTCCGGGGCTTGGATGATTCCCTCTGCCAGCGACATGGACCGCAGAAGCTCCATAGCCTCTTCGCCATAAAGTGCCCAACTCTCCTCCGTTGCGGCATTATTCAGAACATAGGCGCCGGGCAGGTCCGGGAAGGTGATATAATCCCAGACAGACTTGTTGTCATAGGTTCCCTGGATGCCCCGCAGGCCGCTTAAAAGCCGGATTTCCTTTGTATCCAGGCCGGTCCCGCATACGCCGTAGCCATCGGGATAGAAGCGCAGCTGGAGCTTACAGTCCTCACAGTCCCGGGGCCAGAAGCAGATGCCAAAGCAGCCGCTCCCGGAATCGTATTCCTCGATTTCATATTCCCAACCGGCATCCAGCGTCAGGCTCATGCTTGCGTAATCCCGGGCGCAGGAGACGGTTTTGCATTCCTTTAGCCACAGAACCTCCCGATAGCCGCTGCTTTCCGTGACGTACTCCAGCATCACTGTATCCCCGGGGGACAGCGCATCAAAAAGCGTCAGCCGGGAGTCTTCAACCAGTGTCAGGGTCAAAATCTGTGTTTCATCCAGCATGGGAACCTGAAGCTTCAGAATGGAATTCCCCGGATCCTTGTAAACCTCCGTTACGCTCTGAACCGTGCCGGTGAAGATTTCCCGGGTTAGCTGATTTTCGTCCACCGCTTTCCAGCCTAACTCGGTAAGGCTTTGCAGCACATTTTTGGGCAGATCATCAAAGGTTCCATCCTCCAGCTTCCGGCAGAAATATACCCCCGTGGAGCCGGGATAGGATTCCTCAATTCCGTCGTGGACAATCCGTATCAGATCACCGGATTTTAGCCCGTCAAACAGTTTTCCCTTCCGGGACAAGTCAACCATGCACACGGGAGAATCGTCAATCAGAATCACCCCGGTTCCGTTGCTGGTTTCCAGATAGCGTCCGGTGGAAATTCCCCGGGCCTGGGTGCAGAGCAGGCACCCAATCGGGACTGCCAGTAGGACCAGAAGCACAATTACCAAAATCAGCCATTTTTTCTTCACAAAAATCACCCTTCCTCCTGCAGCACCGCAGCGCTGTCAATAATCAGAATATTGGTTTCCGGGTCATAGGAAACCACATGGACCCGAAGCCGCTGCCCATGAGCAGCCTGGGCAGAATTTTCCGGAGTAGCCTCCGCCTTTTGACCGGCTGCGATTTCCCGGTCGGAAGAAACGGAAAGGACCTGAACCTTCAACCCGGGAACGAGGGCATCAAAGCTGTCTGCCTCCTCAATGACCCCGGTCAGGTCACCGGAAACATTCTGCTCCAGCCGGAGAATTACAAAGAAATCTGCCTGCTCTGTGATCGGTGCGCCATAGGGGGTGCCACCTCCGCTGACAATTACTTCCGTATTATCATCTGCCCCGATTTCTTCCGTGCTTTTGCCCCAATTCAGGAAACCGTCCACCATCCACAGAGCCGCAAGGCAAAGACAGGCTGCCGCAGCAAGGGCGGCCCACTGTATGACATGAGGCCTGGAAAGACGCACATCCTCCGCCTCCTGAACATAGCGTTCATCCACGGCTCCCATAGCCTCCAGTAGCTGCCTTCCATTCATAAACCGATCCCCTCCTTTTCCAGAAATGCCCGGAGCTTTTCCCGGATACGGAAAAGCCGGGTCTTGACCTTGCTCTGGCTCATACCGCAGCGCCGGGAAATTTGCTCTATGGTGTCCAGATACCAGTAGCGGCGCATGAACAAAATTCGGTTTTCCCGGGTCAGCGTGGCAAGGAAGCTGTTTAATGCTTCACCGATTTCCGCACCCTCCCGGGCAAGCTCCTGACGGTGATCCGGGATGCACATTTCCATTTCCTGCGTCAGGCACACCACCTCGGCTCTGCGTTTTTCGGCTCCCCGCTTGTCCAGAATGCCAAAGGCACAGTTGCGGCAGATTTTTGCCAAAAAGGCATATAGGTAATTGGGCCGGCCCGGCGGCATAGCGTTCCATGCGTTCATGTAGGTATCCTCCACACATTCCTCAGCGTCCTCGGTAATGTATAAGACCTGATATGCCAGGCGAAAAAGCCTTTTGCCATAGACGGCATCTGTACAGGTGATTGCCTCTTCGTTCCGGCTCCAGTACAGCCCGATGATCTGTTCGTCCTCCACGGCTTTCACCTCCTGTTTCCCTTCACCCTGTAAGAAGGAAAAATTATCCCCAGGGTTACATTTTTTTGCAAATTTTTTATAAGGAAGCCGCCTGAATGTGACGATACAAACAGGCGGCCCGCTGACATTCCAATCTGGAATACTCTTTACTTTTTTACCCTGGCAGTGCGTCCAAGCAAAAGGCACAGCACCATAGTAAGGGGGAAAACAATGGCTGTCAAAATGCCCTTCTTCAGATTGCCGCCTGCGGCATTGGAGATAAACCCGACCAATGTGGGGCCGGTGGAGCAGCCAAGGTCACCGCCCAAAGCCAGCAGCGCAAACATGACGGTACCGCCGTTTTTAAGGGCCACGGAGGACTTGCTGAAGGTACCGGGCCACATGATGCCAACGGACAGCCCGCAGACCGCACAGCCTGCCAGGCTCAGGACAGGAATCGGAGAGAGGGTTATCATAAGATAGGCACCTATGCACAGCAGGGCGCTGCCCTTCATAAAGGAATCAAGGTCGATTTTGTGACCCAGCTTTCCGTAAATTGCCCGGGCAGAGCCCATGCAGATGGCAAAGGTCATGGGACCGGCCAGATCACCGGCTGCCTTGCTGATACCAAGGCCCTGCTCGGCAAAGGCGGAGGCCCACTGGGCAACGGCCTGCTCACTGGCACCGGAGCAGATCATCATAACCAGCAGAAGCCAGAAGGTCTTGTTGCAGAAAAGATCACGGAAGGTCATTCCCTGCTCACCCTCCGAAATCAGGGACACCATGGGAGTCCGGGCAAAGATGAAGGCGTTGACAATGGGAATCAGCGCCCAAACACAGGCAAGAATCCGCCAGTTTTCAATCCCCGCAAGGAAGAAAAACAGGGTGGAAAGCAGGACGACCCCCACCTGCCCCCAGCAGTAGAAGGAGTGGAGCAGGCTCATGGCAGCCTCCTTGTTGTCCGTAGGGCAGCTCTCCATAATAGGACTTACAAGAACCTCCAGCAGGCCACCGCCAATGGCATAAATGACCACACTGATGAGAATCCCCGTAAAGGGCGGCAAAATTTCTGGGAGGAAGGACAGCAGAATCAGCCCCAGGGCGCTGATAATATGGGCCGCAACGATGGAAATACGGTAACCGATCCGATCAACAAAACGGGCGGCAACCAGGTCCGTCAGCAGCTGCACACCGAAATTGATGGTGACGAGCAGCGTTATTTTGTCCAGCGGAATCTGATAGGATGTCTGGAAGGTGATGAACAGCAGGGGCGCAAAATTATTGACAATGGCCTGGACGATGTATCCTACAAAGCAGGAAATGATTGTGGTTTGATAAGAAAGCCGTGAAGCAGCCTTAGTGGGCATGGTACTTCCTCCTAAATTTCGTACTGGGCTTATTATACGGTCAAATCCTGAATTTGACAACTGTTATTTACAGAATCCTACAGAAATCCGGAAAAAATGAAAAATTTACAAAATATCATCTTTTCCGAAGAAAAAGGTGGTATACTAAGAAAAAAACATAAGGAGTGGACAGTATGCAGGAAAACACGATTCTTACAGAAGCAAAAGCCATGGAAGCTGAAATTCTGGCCCACCGGCGGTGGCTCCATGCCCACGCGGAAACGGGCTTTGATTTGACGAATACCCTTCCCTATGTGCAAAATGCCCTGGAAGAAATGGGCTATACCCCCATCCCCTGCGGCAGGGCCGGACTGGTAGCAACCGTTGGACAGGGGGACTCTGTGCTTCTTCTGCGGGCGGATATGGATGCTCTGCCCATTCAGGAGGAATCCGGTGTGGATTTCGCCTGTCACGATGGCCGGATGCACGCCTGCGGTCACGATATGCACACAGCCATGCTTCTTGGCGCTGCCGGTATTTTGAAAAAACATGAGTCGGAGCTTCGGTGCACAGTAAAGCTGATGTTCCAGAGCGCGGAGGAAATATTTGAAGGCAGCGCGGACATGATTGAGCACGGTGTTCTGGAGAATCCAAAGGTTGACGCAGCTATGATGATCCATGTCACCGCCGGTGTCCCCCTTCCCGCGGGGACCGTTATCGTTTCCGCTCCCGGTGTCAGTGCCCCTGCGGCAGATTACTTTACCGTCCGGGTCCAGGGCAAGGGTTGCCACGGGTCCGCGCCCCAGAATGGTGTGGATCCCATCACAGCCGCGGCGCATATTCTGATTGCCCTTCAGGAAATTCAGGCCCGGGAGCTTGCGGCCTCTGACGAGGCTGTTCTCACCGTCGGAATCTTCCATGGCGGTACTGCGGAAAATGTTATCGCGGACGGTGCTACCATGGGCGGTACCATCCGAACCTATGATGAAGGGACCCGGGCCTACCTGAAGGAGCGTATTCTTCAGATTTCTCAGGGTATTGCGACGGCCTTCCGTGCAGAAGCGGAGGTAACCTTTGGAAGCGGATGTCCAACCCTGGTAAATGACGCCGCACTGTGCAATCAGGTAGCGGGCTGGCTGAAAAGCCTCCTGGGCCCTGGAAAAGTCCTGACCACTGCCCCGCTCAGCCCCGACGGCAAGCCCAGCCGTGGCGGCGGATCGGAGGATTTCGCGTATATCAGCCAGAAGGTCCCCGCTCTGATGCTGGCGCTCTGCGCCGGTGAGCCGGATAAGGGCTTCCTATATCCTCAGCACCACCCAAAGGTTCGGTTTGACGAAGACGCACTGACTACAGGCACAGCGGTTTTTGCCTGGAGCGCGCTGCAGTTTGGCGCAAAAGACTGACCCGGGGAAAGGATTTTCTCGACATTTCCAGAATTCCATGCTATAATGGCCCGGAAAAAAGGAGATGATGCGTTATGACGAAGAGAACCAGCGGTTCCGATCGTCGCTGGATTTCCTGATACAGGATTCCAAAAAAACTTTAGAAAAACGAGGAATTGCGTTTGTTTATGAATCATTATGGTGCAGCGGTGATTGCTTCCTGAGCGGGAGGCTCGCACCCCAAAAACCGCAGCCTCCCGAAAGTGATTTTTTATCATAACTTTTAGGAGGAATCCCACATGAACCGGGAAAATAAAAGAAAACAGCACGAAAAAGGCTATTATAAAAACCATCCCTGCGAAGAAAGCTTTATTTGCCGCAACTGCGGCATGGAGGTTGTTCCCACGGGAGCAGCCTCAGAGCACAGAAACCACTGTCCCAACTGCCTCCATTCCCGTCACCTGGATATTGAGCCCGGTGACCGGGAGGCGGATTGCGGCGGGCTGATGGAGCCTGTATCGGTTTGGGTCCGCCGGGGCGGCGAATGGGCCATTATCCACCGGTGCCGTCAGTGCGGCTGGCTCAGCTCCAACCGGGTGGCGGCGGACGACAACCCGGTGTTGCTTATGTCCATAGCCATGAAGCCTGTTGCCAATCCGCCTTTCCCCATCGCGCGGATGCAGTCCATTTTTGAAAAGCTGGGATAACGAGACAGCGCCCCTGACCGAATTGGTCAGGGGCGTGATTTATGCTATTTTATACACGGAAGCGGCGGAGAAAGGCCTTTTGCGCATCGGCAATCCGCCGGGATTCAATGGACTTTTGGATAGCCTTGTTATGGACCCACGGATCAAGCCGGTACCCCGTAATATAGGGCAGGGTATGTTCCCATTGCTTCGCCAGAGCGGTGGCAAAGTACCACGCAGCCATCATGCGGATATAGTATTCCTCCCGACGGATGTTCCCGGCCCAGGAGAGAAATACCGGATCAAACCGGTCATCCAGAAAGTGTACCATCAGCATTTCCAGCCCGAACCGGACGGTGTACTCCCGTGGGGAGGCCAGCCATCGTTGGATACAGGGAAGCAGCTTATCCCGGTTTTGGGAAAAGCACCGGGGGCGAAGCTGGTCACAGGTGGCCCAGTTATCGATATAGGGCAGAAATTCCTCCACCTGGGAAATAACCACATCAAAATTCTTCTCCCGCTCAAGGGAAAATGCGTGAATCTGATTTTCCTCAAAAAACCGATAGGGCAGCTGCTGCCGGAAAAGCTGCGGGTCAGGAAGATCCCTGGCAATTTCTCTCAGCTCCGGCGTCGGAACCCCCAGAATGGTTTCCGGAGGAACCGTGGGAAGCAGACGGCGCTGAAAGGCGGCGTAATCCTCCTTCCGCAAAGAGAAAATCCGCTCCTCCGGGGTCATACCCGGCGCTCCGTCAGCTCCTTTGCCAGAGCCGTCAGGTATTCGGTGCTTTCAAAGGCGGAGAGAGCTTGGATGGCGTAGTCCGTATATTTTTGCACCAGTGCCTCGCATTTTTCCAGACCGTAAAGCCGGACGAAGGTGTTCTTCTTTCCGTCGGTGCCCACACCCTTGCCCATTTCTGCCTGGGTGCCGATGACATCCAGCATATCGTCCCGAATCTGGAAGGCCAGACCCAGGCCTGCGGCAAACTGGGCCGCTGCTTCCAGCTGCTCCTGGGTACCGCCGCCGGCGATGACACCAAGGCAGCAGGCCGCAGAGATCAGGCAGCCGGTTTTCCGGCTCTGAATGGCAAGAACCTCCCATTCTGTCAGCTCCCGGACCTCGCTTTCCATGTCCAGAACCTGACCGCCCACCATGCCCAGAGAACCGACGCACTCGGAAAGTATGCCGATGGCATTGCGCAGCGCGTCCAGATCCGCTACCTCATTCCGGGCGGCTACGGTAAAGGCATCCGTCAGCAGGGCATCCCCCGCCAGAATCGCCATGGCCTCTCCGAAGACTCTGTGGTTGGTGGGCCTGCCCCGGCGGAAATCGTCGTTGTCCATGGCGGGCAGGTCATCGTGAATCAGGCTGTAGGTTTGAATCATCTCAATTGCAGCAGCAAAGGGAGCGGCTTTCTTCCAGTCCTTACCGCACATCTGGCAGAAGGCAAAGGTAAAAATGGGGCGAAGCCGCTTGCCGCCGCCCAGAAGGCTGTATTCTATGGCCTCAAACAGCTTTTTCTGTGGCTCATCATGGAACTGGGCGTAATAATCCTTCAAATAGCATTCGATAAATTCCCGATATTCCCGGGTCTGAGCCTCAAGCTTCATCCTGGAATTCCTCCTCCACGGGTCTGCCATCCTCTGCGGTCATAATCTTCTTTACCTGCAGCTGGGCATTCTCCAGAAGCTGATTGCAGCTGCGCACCAGCTCGGTTCCCTCCTGAAAAAGCTTCAGGCTTTCCTCCAGGGGCGCGTCACCCCGCTCCATGGTACGGACAATCTGCTCCAGACGGGCCATGGACTGCTCAAAGGTCATATTCTTTTCATTCATTGCTTATCAGCTCCTTCTTTTCCATAACTGTGGCGTGGACAGTGCCGTCGCTGAGGCGGACACGGATCCGCTCACCAAGCTGTATCTGCTGTACGGAACGCAGGATTTCGCCGTTTTCTCTCTCCGCCATGGCGTAGCCACGGGTCAGTACCTTCAGGGGGCTCATGGCATCGAGCTTGGCTGTCAGCGCGACGTAACGCTGGGAACTCCTGGAAATAATCTGATTTTCGGACGAAATCAGCCGGTTTTTCAGGTATTCCAGGTTTTGCTGCTTCTGGCGCAGGTAAGCCTCAGGGCTTTGCAGGGCGGGACTTTTTCCCAGAGTGTCCAGGTGACGGCGGGCGTTCCGGATTTGGCGGGCCAGAGCGGAGGCCATGGTGCCGGACATGGAATCCAGCATTTCCGTAAGCGCGTCCCGGTCCGGCACAGCCAGCTCGGCAGCATTGGAGGGCGTTGCGGCACGCAGATCCGCAACATAGTCCGAAATGGTCACATCGGGCTCGTGGCCCACGGCGGAAATTACAGGAATCTCCGAATGGTAGATGGCCCAGGCCACCTGCTCGTCGTTAAACGCCCAGAGATCCTCGATAGAGCCGCCGCCTCTGCCAACAATCAGAAGATCTGCCAGCCGATGGCGATTGGCATAGCCGATGGCTGCGGCAATCTCTCCCGGTGCCTCTGCTCCCTGAACCCGGACAGGCAGAAGCCGAACCCGGGTCAGCGGATAGCGCTTTCGGAGAATGCGGAGCATATCGTGCACCGCGGCACCGGCGGAGCTGGTAATAATTCCGATGGTGCCGGGATATTTGGGCAGGGGCTTCTTGTGGGCCGGATCAAAAAGGCCCTGAGCGGCAAGCTTTTTCTTCAGCTGCTCAAAGGCAGCGTATAAATCGCCTACGCCGTCCATTGCCATGGCGGTAACATACAGCTGATAGGCACCGTCCCGGGGATACACGGACACCTTGCCCATAGCGATAACCTGCATACCGTTCTCCGGCCGGAACCGAAGGCGCATAGCGTTGCCCTTGAACATTACACATTTCAGGGCGGCCCCCTCATCCTTCAGGGTGAAATAGTGATGGCCTGAGGGGTACATCTTATAGTTGCTGATCTCTCCGCGTACCGCAACGGCATTGAGAAGACCGTCGCTGTCCAGCTTTCCACGGATGTACTCGTTAAGCTGAGAGATGGAAAGCACCTGCTGGGCCATAATTTCACTCCTGACTTCTGTGGGCTAATACGGCAACACCCATGGCATTGTCCGTAGAATACTGGGGCTCGGAAAAAACCGGATCCAACGGCGCAATCCACTGGCGAAGCAGCGAATTGGAAGCGACACCCCCGGAGAAAACAATCCGAAGTCCCGGATAGGCCTTCAGGGCCTGACGGGAGGCCTGCTCCACTGCCCCGGCAACACATCGCAGCGCATAGCCGGCGGTATCTGCCGGGGAATTTCCAGACTGAAAATACTGCTGCACTTTATTCTGGACGCCGGACAAGGAAAAGGTCATGTCCTGGCATTTGACCTTGAATACATCCTTCTTCTCCCCTTCCCGGCTCAGTGCATCCAGATGCTTGCCGGATGGGAACGGAAGGCTAAGCAGCTGACCCGTCCGGTCGATGAGCTGACCGGCGGAGATGTCGGAGGTACCGCCGATTTTTGTACACCGGACATTTCGCCCCTCAGGCTCCACCAGCAGCAGCTCCGTGGTTCCGCCTGACAGATGCCAGGCCAGATGGGGCACATCCATCAGCTCCAGATGTCCCGCACTCCAGAGGGAAGCGGCAACATGGCCCTGCTGATGGGAAACCTCCACCAGGGGGACTTTCAGGGTACTGCTGAGCATCACAGCGTGGGAATAACCCACCATAAAGCAAGGCATATAGCTGCCATCTACGGCCCGGGGGCGGGTGGATACACCTACGGCGGTGATTTCCTCTTGGGGAATATGGGAAAACAGCCTGCCGGAAAGCTCCGGCAGGCTTTTAATGTGGGCAAATACAGCATCAGACTGACGCAAACCAAGCTCCCCCTGCTTCACAGGCAGAAGTCTGGAGCAATTCTCACCGCCGTTACCGTCAAACCAGGCAATAGAGGTGGTGTAATTGCTGGTATCAATGCCAATCACGCTCATTGGCTGTCCTCAGTGGCAGGAGCGGTCAAACTCCGTGCAAAGGCACCCAAAATGCCGTTGACAAAGGAGCCGGTATCATTTCCGTCATACTTCTTTGCCAGACGAACCGCTTCGGAAACGGCAACGCCTGTGGGAACATCCTCCACATAAAGGATCTCATAGATGGCAAGCTGCATGACGGCCCGGGCCAGCCGGGAAATCCGGGTCACATCCCAGCCAATGGAAAACTGCTGGATGGTGGCATTCAGGTCCTCCTGGCGGTTGGCTACGCCGGAAACCACATTGTCGATATAGCTCAGCTGAGCTCTGCTGGGGCGCTCCGCATAAATATCATTTTCACCGGAAAGCTTCTCATAATAGGCCTTGTCCAGCCGGGTGGATACAACCTGCTGGGGCTCCTCGCCGGTAAATTCCCGGCTATAAATCAAATGAACAGCCAGTTCTCTGGCGTTTGCTCTTGTCATACCTCTCAACCCTTACCGGCGGACGATGCCGCACACGTTTACATTCACCTGATTGACCTTGACACCGGTCATATTTTCAACTGTCGTTGTAATGCTTTCCTGGACAGCCTTTGCCACATCCACTACGCTGGAGCCGTAAGCAATCATCACAGAGCAGTCGATGGAGACGGAATTATCCTCGGCAATCACAATCTTCAGGCTCTTGCCCCAATTCTTCTTGATGGCAAAGTCGGCAATGCCGATGTCAGGCCGGGTGCCCATAGAGCCCAGACCCTCCACCTCGGACAGAGCGTAGGCAACAATGGTAGCGATAACGTCCTCAGATACCATAACGTTTCCGTTTTCCTGGACCTGGGTGATGTACTGTTTAGAATCAGCCATAAAAGTAAACCTCCTAGATTTTGCATACCTTGCGGCATGACACACTTTTATTTATTGTACCACCCTTTCCGGGAAATTACAACTGTTTTCTGCGTGGAAAGCCCGGAGATTTTCATCTCCGGGCCTGAATTATGGGACCTCCACAATGCGTATGTCATCCAGCCCGTATTCGGACTGAGACATAACAATATCTGCGATTACAGCCACATCCGTCTCCTGAAGTCCACCCTCCGGGGAGGCTACGGCAACGGAGATCCCTGCGTTGGTCATGTAAGCCACGCAGTCCGTATACCCCTTGGCGATAATCAGACTTTCAATGGCGGCTTCACTGAGGGCTGTCTGTACAATGTCCTCCAGCTCCGCGTTGGATTCCGCAGCCTTGCTTGTATCGCTGTAGGACATGGCCTCCTGAAGTAAGCCAATGGCGGAGTCTCTGGCCTCCTGACGGGAAAGCCGGACAGCCGCGAAATAGTCGGATGCGGTATTTTCTCCATCCCCGGAGAGCACTGGGGTATCTCCGTCCAGGGCCAGGGAATCGTCGGACATAACCTTCTGTGCATCCAGGGTGTCCGTTAAATCCGCCGGGGTGTTTTCTTCGGTGTAGAGCCAATTGACATAGATTCCGGCGCATACCGTCACCAAAATGGCAGCGGCAACCATATTCTTTTTCCAGGTTTTCATAAAAAGGCCTCCTTGTTATTTCATTTTCAATACGGTTATTTTATCGGCACCCAAGCCTGTGGCGCTCGCAACCGCTTCAACAATTGCCAGCCGGACGGCGGGATCACCGCCCCCCTGGCATACCACAACGGCACCCATATATACAGGTGGTTCCACCTGACGGATCAGGGCTGACTGTGACCGGTCCTGACCTGTCACCAGCACGGTCTGCACATTGACCGATGCGTTTTCACCGCCGGTGGTTGTGCTCTGATCTGTCTGGTAAACGGTGTTGGTGCCCCGGGCAATCGTAAGCAGTACCCGCACCTCCCCAGCCCCCGCAATCTGGGATAGAATGTCCTCCAGCGACTGTTGGACAGAGTTACCTGTTTCGCCGGCCTCCTCAGATGGAGCGGGAACCGCCTCTTCCGTCTGCTGCTTTCTGTCCGGCAGGGCCATCAGTAAAATTCCCAGAGCCAGGACCAGAAGCCAGTAGCGGTTTTTCCGAAAGACCTCCGTAACCTTTTTTCGGTGCTTTACCCAATCCATAGCTGATTCTCCTTACTGATTCCCAGCTCCTGCTCCAGAAGCGCTTCCAGCTCTCTTCGGGCATAGGGAGAAACCGGACCGGAGATCCGCACGGACCCGGGAGCAGGCAGACTCCCCTCTCCCAGGGTGACCGTAACGGTGATATTCGCCCCAAGTGCCCCGGCTTTGTCCAAGATATATGCTTCCGTTTGCTCTTTTATGAACCTTCGGGTGGATTCCTCTGCCAGCTTTTCTCCGGCGGCGGCAGCCTCCTGACCGGAGACCGTCCAGGTGTCAATTACCTCCGGCAGCGCCGCAAGATTTACGGTGGATATCGGACTGATGACAACAAAGCACAGAAATATGCCGCACACCAGCCGGATCAGTTTGCCGCCGGGACTTTGCTCCGGAAACAGGGTTCTTACCACCGCACACAGCACAGCTGCGGCTGTTACCGTTAAAATATACTGGCGGATACCATCCATTATCCCACCCCCCGCAAAAAACAAACCGTGCTAATCATTAAAAGCAGACATATGGACCCTGCCATAGCCAGAAGCAGCCCCATAGCGGTACCGAAATCCTGAATCAGCTCCGATACTGTCCCCGGGCTAAAGATGGCGCAGGCGGCCCCAGTGGCCCGTAGCATGAGGTAATGGACACCAATCCGCAGAAAGGGGCCCAGAAATACCGCGGCAATAGCAAGAATCCCATAGATTCCGGCGGCATTTTTCGCAATGCCCGCACCTACCAGAACTGCCTCCGAGGCATCCGAAAGAATTCCGCCGACTACAGGCACCATGCCGGATATGGTCATTTTTGTTACCTTCAGGGCAGCTGCGTCGGTGGTTCCGCTGACCACGCCGGTTACACTGATATAGAGCGTAAATACCGATAAAATGATTTTGATGCACCAGGTCATAAGCCATTTTACAAAATCCCGCATTTTTTTCAGGACATCCTCCCCCAGCGAGCTGTTGGCGGTGGAAAGAGCCAGATAAATGTATACCATGGGAATCAGCAGCCTGACCAAAAGTGCGGTTAAAACCGCATTGAAGGCCGCAGTTGCGGCGTACAGAGCCGCAGATGTGGACGGAGCACCCTGAGCCGCCAGAGCGGATGTCATTACCGGCAGCAAAAGCTTTCCGTATTGGCTCAGTTCCTGAATGGTATCCGTCCCCAGATTGATAAGGGAATTTGTGCTCTTCAAAAGGAAAAAGCCTATCAGAACCGTTCCGGCAAGCTGGACGCTCTGCCGGGTGCTCCCGGGAAAATTATGGGCCACGCTGACGAAAAGAGCCGCCCCACAGACAGCAAGGCAGGTTTCTGCCGCTTCCTTTAAATCCGGGCGGAATCTGGTCAGCGCTTCCCGAATGATGAAGCGAAGTCCGTCGGAAAAGGTTTCCGTTTTCTCCGGCATCAAAGCGGAACCGGACTGAGGAACCTGAGGAGCCGTAATTTCCGAGGCAGATACCGGCGGTGCCAGCACCAGAAGCAGTAACAGCGAAAGGAGAAGCTTTCTCATAATTCCCCCAAAATTTGACCGATCAAATCAATCAGCGCCGTAAATATGGGCAGTGAGAGCCATAGAATCACGCCGGTTCCCAAAAACTGCAGGGCCTTTCCCAGGGAGCTGTTCCCCGCGTCGGTGCAGACCATGGCGGTAATCTCTGTCAAAATTCCAATGCCAAGTATTTTAAACAGAGAAGAAACCGTGACGCTGTTTAAGTTTCCGATGGTCACAAGGTTGTCCAGAAAGGTGACCACTGGCCTTAAATAGGACGCGGCAGCACCGGTAATCATGCAGCACACCCCAACGCTCAGCACCAGCGCGGTATCTTTCCCCTGTTTTTCCAGCGCAATCCCCAGAATCACGGTCAGCAGCCCTCCGGCAGCGCATTTAATAAACAGATCCATCAGAACTGAAACAGCTCCTTTACCAGCGCAAAAAGGTCCGCAATCTTCTGTGCGATCATCATCAGAACAACCACCAGCCCCGCCAGGGTGGTCATGGTTGCCTGTTCCTCCCGACCGGACCGGGAGAGAACCTGATTGAGAATCGAAACAATAATGCCTATGGCGGCAATTTTAAATATCAGATCGATGTCCATATCAAATAAACAGAATCGTTATGGCGGCTCCGGCGCAGATGCCCAGGGTTTTGTAGCTTCGAAGCCGGGCATCCCTGTTTTCGCTGAGGAGCTCCAGCTGCCGCCTGCACTCGGTACGGACAGCCTCCATTCCCTTCAGCTGACCTGTCAGATCAAAGCGGCCCAGGGTTTGTCCCAGAAGGGAGAGTGCGTTGTGGGCTCTGCCAGGCAGGTTCCCCTTCTGGGACAGAACAGCAGCCATACAAAAAGCTGGGTCCGGGGCCACCTGCGCCTCCAGCTGCCGGGAAAAAACCAGCATAGCCTGGGATACTGCCCCCTGAAAGTTTTCCGCTGCCTGCCGGCACAGGTCCGGCAGCGGGGTTAAGCGGTATTGCAGCTCACATTCCATATAGTCCAGCATTCCGACAAGCTGCCGCAGGGCCGCCTCCTCCCGAACTTGTGAGGCCGCCAGGGACAATCCAAAGCCGCCGCAGCTGCCAAGAATCAAAATTGTACCGATCCATTTTATTGCCATTACGCGATCCTTTCCCGGGACCAGGTCTTGTCCCGCTTCAAAACTAGTACCGTAGAAAACAGCCGGCTTTCGATGAGGGGCCGGTAAACGGGCCGGGCGTAAAGCTCGTCCAGACTTTCCGCGTGGGCGGTAGCGAGAAGCTTTACACCGCACCAGCCAGCCCGCAGGAGGGCCTGACAGTCTGCCGGTGCGGTTATCTCGTCCACCGCAACGTATGTCGGCCCCATGGTTCGGATTGCGACATCAATGCCCGTGTCCCTGGGACATCCGTAAAGAATATCCGTGGATTTCCCGGCGGGAAAAATGCCGCAGGAGGGAAAAAGCTCCTCCCGCTGGTCGATTACGGAAATCTGCTCACCACGGGTGGATATCTGCCGGATCAGATCCCGCAGGAGGGTTGTCTTTCCCCAGCCGGGGGCACCGATTATCAAAACCGAGCCTCTCTCCCCTGCCAGCGGCTCCGCAATTCCGGGAAAGTCTCTGGCGACCCGGATGCACAGGGAGCGTATTTCACGAAAACCGGTCATTTGTCCCTCCTGCATTACGGCCTGTCCGCATATCCCAATCCGGTGGCCCCCGGGAGCGGTCAGATAGCCCTGGGCCATACCGGCGGCATTCCAGGGGGAATAGCGGCTGGCGGTGTTAACGCAGAATGTCAGCTCCTCACGGGTAACATTTCCGCAGAGCCACCGGCTGCCCTCTGCCATAACCAACTCCGGCGGCAGCCCCAGCCGAAGCCGTATCTCCTGAAGATTCTGTTCCCGGTGAAGGCCTGTCCGCAGACGGACCGGAAGAACGGATAAAAGCTCCTGCCACGCGCACCTCATTTGCATCAACTCCTGGGACATACTATGCGCCCGACTCCGGATTCATCCCTGAAAAATATAGCCGGCGAAGCCTCTGGGCGAGCGCAAAAAAGGTGGTCACCACGTTCATGGTGACCACCCTGGTTGATTATAAAAGCTCATCCGGTACGCCGGAATCCAGATCGTCAAAGTCCATCTGGACAGATTGCCCGGACTGTATGGCAGCCCACTGCTCCTTGGTTACCAGAATGGCCCGGGGCTTGGAGCCCTGGAAGGGGCCTACGATGCCCTTTTCCTCCATCTCGTCCACGATTCTGGCTGCCCGGGCATAGCCCAGCTTCAGGCGGCGCTGGAGCATGGAAACGGAGGCCTGTCCCGTCTCAAGGAACACATCCACGGCGGCGGCAAGCATCTCATCGCCCTCCAGCTCTTCGGCAGAGGGGGCAATATCGACAGCGCCGGAGGCGGATTTCTTTCCGGCCTGAAGGGCATTTTTCTCAATGTCCTTCAGAACCTCCTGACTGTATTCTGCGGAATAGTTGGTTTTCACATATCCGGCAACGGCTTCAACCTCAGCATCGGTAACAAAGCAGCCCTGAACACGCAGGGGCTTGCCCGCTCCGATGGGCGCATAGAGCATATCGCCCTTGCCAACCAGCTTTTCCGCGCCCATGGTATCCAGAATAATCCGGGATTCCATAGCAGAAGCAACGGAGAATGCGATACGGGAGGGAATATTGGCCTTCATCAGGCCGGTGATAACATTGGCGGAGGGACGCTGGGTTGCGATAATCAGGTGCATTCCCGCCGCACGGCCCATCTGGGCAATGCGACAGATGGAATCCTCCACCTCTTTGGCGGCAGCCATCATCAGGTCAGCCAACTCGTCGATAATCACAACAATCTGGGGAAGCTTTTGACCGCCCTCCTCCTGGGTTACGATGGAATTATAGGATTCCAGATCCCGAACGCCCAGCTCGGACATGGACTGATAGCGCCGGAGCATTTCCGTAACAGCCCACTGCAGGCTTCCGGCAGCCTTTTTGGGGTCGGTGACAACGGGGATCAGCAGCTGAGGAATGCCGTTATAGATGCCCAGCTCCACCATTTTGGGGTCCACCATAATGAGCTTCACATCATCAGGCCCGGCCTTATACAGCAGGGAGATGATGATAGAGTTCATGCAGACGGATTTACCGGAGCCCGTGGTACCGGCAATCAGCAGATGGGGCATTTTGGCAATATTACCGACAACGCAGTTGCCATCGATGCTTTTACCAAGGGCGATAGAGGTTTTGGACTGGGATCGGCTGAATTCCTGAGAATCAATGACCTCCCGAAGGGAAACGGTGGTAACGGTCCTGTTAGGCACCTCAATACCCACAATGGAAATTTTTCCGGGGACAGCGGCAATCCGGACACCGGAGGCACCAAGGCTCAGGGCAATATCATCCGCGCAGGAGGTCAGCTTATTGAGCCGGACACCCTTGTCCAGCTCCACCTCGTAGCGGGTGACACTGGGACCCCGGGTCACATTGATAATATGGGCATCGATATTGAACGACGCCAGGGTTTCATTCAGACGGCGGGAATTTTCCCGCATTTCCTCGGTTCCGTCAGCGCTGGATCTGGAAGGCCGGTTCAGCAGGCTGATGGGAGGATAGCAGTAGACGGGAGCCTGCTCCGACTGGGTCTGGGCGATTTCCTCCGCTACCTGCTGGGCAGCGGCATCGGCCTCCTTTGCGGTGACCTTTCCGCTTTTTGGCGGAACAGCCGGCTCTGCCGGTACCTCCACCGGAGGGGCCTCGAGAATCGGGTCATCCAGAACAAGCTCCGGCATGGTCTGCGGAAGGGGTTCGGAATGGGCCACTGCCGGCGGCACAGGGGCCTCCTGCTGGGGGGTATGGGTAATTCCGGGAAGCTCCGCAAGGGCAGCCTCGTCGGAAACGTGTTCGGCGGCAGCAGCAACCGGGGTGCCGATCTCGGAATCTATCTGGCTGAGCATATCATCGGCCTTGGGGTTGCCGGTTTTGGCGGGCTTGCGCCGGGGGGCGGTTTTTTCGGCCTTTGCGGGAAGACTTTCAGGAATACTCCCCTCGGTGAGAATGGGAAGGTCGGAAATTTCCATCTGACGGCGGCGGGAGCGATTGTGCTCGATCCGCTTATTGGCGATATGGTTCACCACCACAACGGCGGGATCCAATTCTTCCTCCTCCAGCTCCTCATATTCATCCCGGGGCCGGTTTTGAATGGCCCTGAACAGGCTGAAAACGGTAATCTGCATGGAGCCGAGCAGCGAAAGAACAGCGGCAAGAATGAAGAGAATATACGAAATGACCGGGCCGCAGCCCCAGCGGACAAAAATGGCAATCAGGCCACAGATCACACCACCGGTAGTCCCATCGGGACCGCCCTGATAGAGTTGGGATACCATGGAAAAATCCACAGCCATGTATCCATCCTCCACACTCAGGTGGGCAATACAGCCGCAGAGCAGGACAAAAACCAGAATGCACACTGTCCGCATGGTTACCCGGGTCTTTCGTCCGAAGGTATTGATGGCAAAGATGTACAGCAGCGCGGGGATAGCAAAATAAAAGCCAACCTTACCGATCAGTCCCTGAACCACATTCTGAATCAGCGTCAGTAACGCACCGTCCGGGTTAATGGAAATGACCAGAAAAAGCACAAACAGGGCCAGGCTGACAATGGCGACGACTACATTTGTAGGCAAACCGGTGGCAAAGTCCTGATTGACCACTTTAACACTGGAGGAAGATGCTTTTCCAGCAGCTTTCTTGCCGGAGGATGTGGAAGTCTTCTTCTTTTTAGCGTCCGTAACCGCCTTCTGGGCCTGGGAACCTTTTTTATTGGATGCCATAGGTTACCTCCTTAAATGGTTAAGAACAGAATAAAGGAAAACAGTGCCGCACCCCAGCAATAGTAGGCAAACAGTCCGAAGCCCACACTCGTGGCAAGCTTTCGCATGAGCTTGACCCCAAGGAAGGTGCCGAGAAAGGCGGCGGCGGCGCAGAGCAGCCCCCGCAGGAACAAGCCGAAGGACAGACCGGCGACGCCAACGGAAATCAATGAAATAAAATCAAATATAATCAGTCCGACGCACATGGGAATGCTCAGCAGCAGGGCCATATTCAGGCTGTAGGTCTTGTCCGCTCCCCTGACCATTGCAACAGAGGTAACACCCGCAATGCAGGAAATGCCGGGAATCAGCGACGCGACAGCACCTAATCCCATAAGAAGGCCATCCAGCGGTGTCATGGAAAGAGATTCCTTGTTACTGCCCGGCAGATACTGGGGCACAAACAGGATGATACCGTTGATAAACAGTGTGATTGCCAGTGTGCTAAGCATGGTAATGATGCCCGAAATTTTTCCGTAAAACAGGAAGCCGACGATTACCGGAAGCAGCATGGTCCGCAGGAGCTTCAAATCCATAAGGCAGGCCGTATCCAGAGGACGCTTGCGGCGGCGCTTGGGAACCTTTGCCAGCTTATAGGCCCGGGTAATGCGGATAATATGGTTCTGACAGCAGTAATACAGCGCACACAATGTGCTGATATGTATCAGAAGCCGCAGTAAAGGGGATTCACTCCCCTCCCCGAACAGCTCCATCAAAAGCATTCTGTGGGCCTGGGCTGAGACAGGCAAAACATCCGCCAGTCCCGCGAAAAAGCCGAAAAGAATGCTCTCTATCCAGTTAAGGTCCAAGCCTGTCCCTCCTTTGCTCAGAATTTTACAGTTTATGATAACACATTTTCGGCAGGATTTCCAGCCCTAATTTATTAAATTTTGCTTCTTTGCCGCTCAATCATCCGGTGCAGGGCGGAAAGGGCATCATTCAGCCCGCCCAACCGGTCGATGAGCCCGGCATCCACTGCTTCCCTGCCGTAAAGAATGGTGCCCACATCCGTAGCCATTTCCCCGGTAGCCATCATATAGTGCTCAAAGGCATCCTTACTGATTTTGGAATTCGCAGATACAAATTCCAGAATCTGCTCCTGGATCCGCTGAAAATACCGGAAGGTCTGGGGTGCGCCAACTACAAGCCCCGTCATCCGGACCGGGTGAACGGTCATGCTTGCAGTGGGGGTAATAAAGGATTTTTTCGTGCATACCGCCAGGGGAATGCCGATGGAATGTCCGCCGCCCAGAACCAGGGATACCGTCGGCTTTTTCATTCCCGCAATCATTTCCGCAATGGCAAGCCCCGCCTCAATATCCCCGCCCACGGTATTGAGCAGAAGCAGAAGTCCATCAATTTCCTCGCTTTCCTCAATGCCCGCAAGCAGAGGAAGCACGTGCTCATACTTGGTGGTTTTTACCGTTTCCGGTGCCACCTGATGGCCCTCAATCTGTCCAATGATGGTCAGGGTATAGATGCTGCCCTTGCTGGATTTTGTAATATCGGAGCCCAGCTCAAGGATCTGCTTTTGCTCCTGCTCCTTCATATCCGCACGATCTCCCATGAAAAAACCTCCTGTGTTTTCTTTTAGGATATCCCTGCTTCTGAAAACTATACGAAGATGCGGGGGCTTGACAAGATGTCGTATAATAAAAGTGGTGATGATATGGCTACAAAAACGAACGCCGTGCGACTGGTGCAGCAGGCCGGAATCCCCTGCCGGGAATCCTTCTATACGTTTGATGAAAAGGACCTCAGCGGACTTCACGCCGCCAGGGCCATCGGTATGCCGCCGGAGCAGGTTTTTAAAACATTGGTTGCCCGGGGTGAGAAAACCGGCATTCATGTATTCTGTATCCCGGTGTGCTGCGAGCTTGACCTGAAAAAGGCTGCCCGGGCCGCCGGTGACAAGAATATGGAGCTGGTTCCGGTGAAGGAGCTTCTGAATCTGACGGGCTACATCCGGGGCGGCTGCTCTCCTGTTGGCATGAAAAAGAGATATCCCACCTGTATGGACGAAACCGCCCAGCTCTGGGATGAAATCGCGGTTTCGGCAGGTGCCAGAGGTCACCAGATGATCGTTCCGCCGGAGCAGCTTATCCGGCTTGTGAACGGAAAATTCGTTGATATTATTCTCTAAGAGAAAGGAAAATAACTATGGAATACACTTACAAAACCAGCGGAACCTGCTCCCGGGAGATCCTTTTTGAGATCGAAGACGGAAAGGTGAAGAATCTTCGCTTTATCGGCGGCTGCAACGGCAATCTTCAGGGCATCGGCGCTCTGGTGGAAGGTATGAATGTGGACGATGTGATTGCCCGGGTTGAGGGAATCAGCTGCGGCGGGCGCCCCACCTCCTGCCCCGATCAGCTTGCCAAGGCGCTGAAGGCGGCAAAGGAAGCGTAATAATCAGCTCAGGCAGCCGGGTATCCGGCTGCCTTTTTTGCGCAAAAAAGCTGTCGTAATCCATGAGGGTTACGACAGCAATTTTTATTCATTTACCGCGGCAAGAATATGCTTTACCAGCTCATCTCTGCCGTTTCCTTTTTCTGCGGAAAAGGGAATGATGGGAACGGAATCCTGCAGCTCCAGATCCTCCCGGATGGTGCGAAGATTCGGCTCCAGCTCGGATTTTTTCAGCTTGTCCATTTTGTTCGCCACGACAACAAAGGGACAGCCGCTCTGCTTGAACCAATCCGCCATGGTAATGTCGTTGTTCGTGGGCGGGTGGCGGTAATCAACGATCAGCACACCCAGGTCAATGCGGTTTTCCGCAAAGTAATCCTCCATGAGCTTGCCCCAGCGGGCTTTCTCACTCGCTGAAACCTTGGCAAATCCATAGCCCGGCAGGTCCACGAAGTAGCATTTTCCGTCAACGGTGAAGTAATTCACGTGAATGGTCTTTCCGGGCTTTTCACCTACCCGGGCGAAGTTTTTTCGCTGAAGAATCCGGTTGATAACAGAGGACTTGCCTACATTGGATTTTCCGGCAAATGCGATTTCCGGCAGGCGCTTTCCGGGAAAATCCTTTACGGCAGCAGCCGAAATCAGAAAATCTACCTTTTGAAAATTCATAGTTTCCTCCTTACTGCCGAATTTCGGGGCTGCGGCTTATTTTCCGGTTATCCTGAGGGATTTTCGGCAGACGCTCCGTATCACCAATGGGCAGCGGATTCAGCGCTGCCTCCAGAACCGTTTCCACAGAGGAAGCGGTGATGAAATTCAGGCTCTTGCGGACAACGGGATCAATCTGCTCCAGATCCCGCTCGTTTTCAGCGGGAATAATCACGGTTTGGACACCGTGGCGCAGAGCAGCCATAGTCTTCTCCTTCAGGCCGCCAATGGCCATTACCCGGCCCCGCAGGGAAATTTCACCGGTCATGGCGATATCCTGCCGGACGGAACGTCCCGTCAGTGCGGAAACGATGGCAGTACAGACTGTAATACCGGCGGAGGGACCGTCCTTGGGCACAGCACCCTCAGGGAAATGCACATGGATATCTCTGGTTTTATAGAAGTCGGTGCTGATACCCAGCTTCTGGGCGTTGGCACGGATGTAGCTCAGGGCCGCATGGGCGGATTCCTTCATAACATCCCCCAGGTTACCCGTCAGCTCCAGCTTACCGTTGCCCTCCATGACATTGACTTCAACCTCCAGGGTCTCGCCGCCAACGGAGGTCCAGGCAAGCCCTGTAACCAGGCCCACCTGATCGGCACCGGCAAGGCGCCCGGAAAGATATTTCCGGATTCCCAGATATTCCTCCAGATTGGAAACGGTAACGGTGATTTTTTTCGGTGCGTCCTGGGAAACCAGCCGCATATCCGCCTTCCGGCAGATTTCCCCAATCCGGCGCTCCAGGGTTCGGACACCGGATTCCCGGGTATAGCAGCGAATGACCTCCCGGAGGGCATCGTCCGTAATCCGAAGCTGAGATTTTTTCAGGCCGTGCTTTCCGAGCTGCTTGGGAATCAGGTGATTCTTGGCAATCATCAGCTTTTCCTCGTCGGTATAGGAGCCAAGCTCAATGATCTCCATACGGTCCAGAAGGGGTCGGGGCACCGTATCCAGCGTATTTGCGGTGGTGATAAACATGACATCGGAAAGATTGACGGGGATTTCCAGATAGTGGTCCCGGTATGTATGGTTCTGCTCCGCATCCAAAACCTCCAGCAGCGCGGCGCTGGGGTCTCCCCGGTAGTCAGAGCCCATTTTATCGATTTCGTCCAGCAGAATCACCGGATTCATGGAACCGGCCTGAGTCAGGGCGGTAATGATCCGGCCCGGCATGGAACCGACATAGGTTTTCCGGTGGCCCCGGATATCCGCTTCATCATGGACACCGCCCAGAGAAATCCGGGACATTTTCCGGTTCAGGCTTCGGGCGATGGAATAGGAAATAGAGGTTTTGCCCACACCCGGAGGACCCACCAGACAGATGATCTGGGGCGGCATGGCAGGTGCCATCTGTCGAACTGCCAGAGTTTCCAGAATCCGCTCCTTCACCTTCTCCAGGCCAAAGTGGTCCCGTTCCAGAATTTTACGGGCGGCCTCAACGTCAATGCGCTCCCTGGTTCGGGAGTTCCAGGGAATTTCCAGAACCGTGTCCAGGTAATTGCGCAGCACAGCACCCTCCGAGGAGCCGAAGGGCTGCTTTTTCAGCCGGTCTACGTCCTTTAGAAGCTTCTTTTCGGAATCGGCATCCAGCTTAAGGGCCTTGAGCTTCTGGGAATAGACATCAAATTCGTTTTCGTCCTCCCCTTCCCCCAGCTCCTGCTGAATGATCCGCATCTGCTCCCGCAGATAGTAGTCCTTCTGATTCTGGTCGATGCTTGCCCGGGTCTTCTCCTGAATGTCAGATTCCAGCCGGAGCATTTCCACCTCTTCACTCAAAAGCTTGATTGCCGCCTCCAGCCGCTTGTGGGGATTCAGCTGGGAAAGAAGCTTTACCTTATCCGGGTAATCAATCCCGGAATTTTGGGCGATGGAATCGGCAACAAAGCCACTGTCCGAGCTGGCAAGCATCCGCAGCTGGATAGCCTGGGCCGGATGCTCTGTCAAATCGACATAGGTCCCATAGAGCATATTGGCTTCCCGCCGAAGGGCCCGGGCCCGGAGGGAATCCTGAACCTCGGTTTCGGGGACACCGGTGACCTGGCCCTGGAGGAAAGGTTCAGCCTGGTCCAGCTGGACAATTCTGGCGCGGCAGATGCCGGTTACCAATACCCGGAGATTTTCTCCCTGGGACTTGAGCACCTGCTTGACCTTTGCAATGGTACCGATGGTGTAAAGCCCCTCAAGAGAAGGGTCGTCCTCCATAATATTCCGCTGAGGAGCCAGGAAAATAACCTGGTCCTTCTTCATGCAGGCCTCCAGAGCAAGGACAGATTTCTTGCGGCCCACATCAAAATGAATGGTTTGCTCGGGAAACACAGCCAGGCCCCGCAGAGCCAGCACCGGCATTTTCCCGGATTCTAATATTTCAGTCAAGGGAATCTCCCTCCTTTGCTAAGACAAAAAGGGGGTAGATAGCCTACCCCCCTGGAATCAATTCCTGCCGGGAAGGCCCTCACGGGGTCTCGCGGCATCCCGAATCACTTCGGGCTCACCGCCCTGGACACACTCCGGGGTGATGATAACCTTTTTGATTGTAAGATCAGAAGGAATCCGGTACATGATTTTGGTCATGACCTGCTCCATAATGGCACGCAGGCCTCTTGCACCGATCTGACGGTCGAGCGCCTTCTGGGCAATGAGCTCCAGAGCATCGGGCCGAATCTCCAGCTCCACATTGTCAAATTCAAAAAGCTTGGCATACTGGCGGGTCAGAGCGTTCTTGGGCTCGGACAGAATCCGGATCAGATCCTCCTTGGTCAGATTCTGCAGGCAGGTGATCACAGGCATACGGCCCACCAGCTCCGGGATAATACCGAATTTGATAAGGTCGTCACTCTCCACCTGAGAGAGCAGCTTGCCCACATCCCGCTTCTTCCGGCTTTCCACCGGTGCGTCAAAGCCGATGGCGCTGCGGTCCGTGCGCTTTTCAATGATCTTATCCAGACCATCAAAGGCACCGCCGCAGATAAAGAGGATATTCGTGGTATCCACCGGAATCATTTCCTGCTGAGGATGCTTCCGACCGCCCTGGGGCGGTACGCTGGCAACGGTTCCCTCCAGAATCTTCAGCAGAGCCTGCTGAACACCCTCGCCGGATACATCCCGGGTGATGGAGGTGTTTTCACTCTTTCTGGCGATTTTATCCATCTCGTCGATGTAAATGATGCCATGCTCAGCCGCTTCCACATCAAAATCCGCAGCTTGCAGAAGACGAAGTAGAATATTTTCCACATCATCGCCTACGTAGCCTGCCTCAGTCAGGGTGGTGGCATCCGCAATGGCGAAGGGAACGTTCAGAATTTTTGCCAGAGTCTGGGCAAAGAGGGTCTTGCCGCAGCCGGTAGGGCCAATAAGCAGAATATTGCTCTTCTGAAGCTCCACATCGGAAGCGGATCCAAAATAGATCCGCTTATAGTGGTTGTATACCGCAACTGCCAGAGCAACCTTGGCGTCATCCTGGCCTACGATATAGTTATCCATGAAGGCTTTCATCTCCATGGGGGTGGGCAGCTTCTCCGGTGCCCGGGAAGCGTCCTGCTGATCGAGCTGAATCTCGTCGGCCAGCAATTCACTGCAGGCGTGAACACATTCGCTGCAGATATATACGCCGGGACCGGCAATCAACTTGCTGGCTTGGGTTTCGCCTCTGCCGCAGAAGCTGCAGCGAATGGACTGCTCAGAATTTCTTGCCATGAACTCAGGTCGCCTTTCTTTTAGTGGTGATCCAGCACCCGGTCAATCAGGCCAAATGCCTTTGCTTCCTCTGCGGTCATGAAATTGTCACGCTCGCAGGCGGCGGTGACCGTTTCAATGCTCTGACCGCAGTTTTCAGACAGGATACGGTTCATCCGCTCCTTAATGGTCTGCAGACGCTTCATGTGGATCGCCATGTCGGTAATCTGACCCTGGGTGCCGGCAGAGGGCTGATGAATCATGATCTCTGCGTTGGGCAGGGCCATGCGCTTGCCCTTGGTGCCGGCGCTGAGCAGGAAGGCTCCCATGGATGCAGCCATGCCCACACAGATGGTGGCTACATCGCACTTGATGTATTGCATGGTGTCATAGATAGCCATTCCAGCGGTTACAGAGCCGCCGGGGCTGTTGATATAAAACTGGATATCCTTATCGGGGTCCTGCGCCTCCAGATACAGCAACTGGGCAACGATCAGGGACGCGGTGGTATCGTTCACCTCTTCCGACAGGAAGATAATACGGTCATTCAGCAGACGGGAGAAAATATCGTAGCTGCGTTCACCGCGGCCCGTCTGCTCAACGACATAGGGGATAAAACTCATGGTGATGTCTCCTTTCATGCTTTTTGCTCGAAACATTCTAACCATTTCAGAGGGCGGTTATTCCTCGCCGTGAGTAATGCGAAAAATTACTCCTCAGTCTTCTCTTCTGCCTTGGGGGCAACAGCCACGGCGGACTCAGTGATGACCTTGGTGGCCTTGCGGACCTTCAGGGAAGCGGTCAGCTCCTCAGCGGGGACCATTTCCTTGACCTTGACGGCCTCCAGCTGATACTGCTCAGCCAGGCTGGCGATCTCAGCGTCGATCTCCTCGTCGGAAACAGTGATGCCCTCAACCTCAACGATCTTCTCCAAAGTGACGGAAATCTTGGCCTGCTTCTCAGCAGCGGGACGGAAGGCCTTGCGCATGGTGGAAACGTCGCCACCCATCATCTTGGCGTACTGCTCCATGGAGTAGCCGCTCATCTGCAGCTGGTAAGCGAAGCGGTCCATCTGGGTATCAAGCTCGTTCTCAACCAAGGCGTTGGGCACATCCACGGTGGTGTTCTCAGCGGCCTTCTCAACACAGGCGTTCTCAAAAGCGGACTGAGCCTGCTTCTCGGCATTCTCCAGAGCCTTGGTGCGAATGTCGTTCTTCAGCTCCTCCAGAGTGTCGAACTCGGAAACGTCCTTGGCGAACTCGTCGTCCTGCTCGGGAACGATGGTAACGGTGACCTTGTTCAGCTTCACATGGAACACGACGGGCTTACCAGCCAGCTCGGGGGTGTAGTTCTCGGGGAAAGTGATGTCGATGTCCTTCTCCTCGCCGGCGTTCATGCCAACGATCTGCTCTTCAAAGCCGGGAACGAAGGAGCCGGAGCCCAGCTTCAGGTCGAAGTTTTCACCCTTGCCGCCGTCGAAGGCAACGCCGTTGTCAAAGCCCTCGAAATCGATGTTGGCGGTGTCGCCCATCTCGGCAGCACGCTCAACGGTCTCGGTGGAGGCAACGTTCTGTGCCATCCGGTCCAGCTCAGCCTGAACCTGGGCGTCGGTAACCTCAACAGGAGCCTTCTCAACCTCCAGACCCTTGTACTGGCCCAGAGTGACCTCGGGATAAACATCGGTGGTCAGGGTCAGGGTAACAATGTGGTCCTCGCTGATCTGCATATCGGTGAGGCTGGGACGGCCGATGGCCTTGAAGTCCTGACCGGCAATGGCGAAGTCATAAATCTCGGGGAAAATCTCCTCCAGGCCGTCTTCATAGAAGACATGAGCGCCGTACATGGACTCGATCATCTTCCGGGGAGCCTTGCCCTTACGGAAGCCGGGGATCATGATCTGCTTGCGGGCCTTCAGGTAAGCGGCGTTGACGCCCTTCTCCATCAGGTCCTTGTCGATCTCAACAACCACGGTAGCCTGGTTGCCGTTCTTTTCAATGCTCTTGACATTCATGTTAAGTAATCCTCCTAAATTGGCCCTGTATAGCAAGACCATTTTATATTTTTACATAGCCGCTATATTCTAGCAGAAAAAGTCGAGATTGTCCACACTTTTCTAAAAAAACTTTTAAAAAATTACCTTGTAGGGCTTAAAATCAATGTAATCCGCAGCGACAAGGCGGAAATCGACCCCGTCCCACTGCCCCTCCATCGCCAGTTTGTGGCTTCCACCGTGCAAATGCCCGTAAAAGCAGCGGCGGACCTGGTATTTTTTCAACAGATCCAGAATCTCACGGCATTCATAGCCCTTATATCTGGGGGGATAGTGCAGAAAGACAATTTTCTGCTTCTCCCCTGCCGCCTTCAGGGATGCCTCCAGCCGGATCAGCTCCCGGCGGAATACCTTTTCATCATGCTGACCGGAGCGCTCCTCCTCGAAAAACCACCCCCGGGTTCCGCAGAGAGCGTAATCCTGGTAGAAATAGCAGTTATTATTGAGAATGTGCAGGTTTTCAAACCCGTTTTCCCTGCAAAATTTCTGGAATTTTGCGGCGGTGGACCACCAGTAATCGTGATTTCCCTTTATAATAATCTTTTTTCCCGGAATCTGATTGATCCAGGCAAAATCCGCCTTTGCGTTTTCCATATCCAGTGCCCAGCTCAGATCCCCCAGCAGCACGGTGGTATCCTCCGGGGTGATAACAGACAGTCCTTCCTTCAGCTTGTCCATATACCCCACCCAGGCACCGCCGAAAACATCCATGGGCTTGGGCGCGCCAAGGCAAAGATGGAGATCACCAATGGCGTACAGTGCCATAAAGCACCTCCTTAATTCAGTTTCTTTTTCAGGGCCTGCTCCGTAATGCCCATCGCCATGGCTGTGACTGCAATATCACTGCCCGGGCTCCGGTCAGAAAGGATCAGGGCCGTCCGGTTTTCACCGGTGGACGCCCGGTAATCCAGCAGGCCGCCATATTCCATAGCGGTGTAGGGCCCGCACAGATAGGAATTGGTTCGGTAAAGATTGGGAATTACGGAAAAAATCCGTTTTTCGCTCAGTACACTTACATGAAAGCGCTTACCCATTGCCTTAAGGGCATCGTCCTCCGGGCAATAAAGCCCACTGCGCCGGACGGCCTCCAGATAGCGCATCACTTCCCCGGTTCCGCCCCAGGCATAAATGAGTCGCTCCAGATTTTCCGACAGAATCCGGTCACACAGAGGCGTGGCGGTTTTTACGGGAGCGGCACCTGTGCGAAGTTCTCCACGGCAGACCAGGTCCCAGAACGCAACATTTTCATTACAGCAGATAACGATATTTTCAATGGGGCCGCCCCATTCCCGGGCATATACGCCGGCAACTGCCCAGCCCAAATTTCCGCTGGGGACCACGATATCCACCGGCAGCTCATCGGGGCTGAATTCAACAAGGAGGGACAGCAGAATTCCCGTCTGGATGGCGATGGTGCACCAGTCCCCCGGGGCCGGTGCATGACCGCAGAGCTGCTCCCCCAGGCGCATTGCCATCCACCCGAAATCCCAGCCGGGATTATGCCAGCATTCTCCGACGGTGATCCGGTGGCTCATGGTGCTGGTACGGACCGGGTACCGGCCTACGCAGAAATCAATATCCCAGCCGGTCAGGCGGGTATCGAGCAGGCAGTTCAGTATTCCGGCGAGACGCGTGTTAAAGGGGCTTGGCTTCCCTTCTGTCAGTTCCCGCGCAAGGCCCTCCGGCTTATCTGCGGGAACAAACAAGCCACCATCCGGGGCATTGTCCCGAAGCACCTGAGCCGCGGAATAGAAAGGCTGATTATTTCTGGTAGTTACGAACCGCATTTTCCATCACTCCAATAGCATTGTTCCAGAAAATGTCGTAAATCATACTTTCGGTCAGGCCCCGTTCCAGCAAACGGTCCGCAAATTTGGGATAATCCTGGATTCCGGAGAAGCCACCGGGCATATTGGTAATGCCGTCCAGATCGCCGCCCAGGGCGATGTGCTTGCCGGTGGGATCCAGCTCCAGAAGATGCAGAATATGGTCACAGGCGGTATCCAGGGTAGGATGCTCACCGATAAATTCCGCACAGAGGTTAAATCCGGCAACGCCGCCGGTTTCCGCAATGGCCCGGAACATATCATCGGTCAGATTTCGGCTCTCATTCCACACAGCCCGGCTGTTGGAGTGGGAAGCGATGACAGGCCCCTGGGTGATGTCCATAATATCCCGGAAGCCCTCGTCGCTGATATGGCTCACGTCAACCAGGATTCCCAGCCGCTGGCATTCCCGGACATATTCCCGGCCCATATCCGTAAGACCGCCGCCGGTTTTGTGGGAGCCGGTCAGCGGATTGCTTTCGTTCCAGCCAAGAGTGGAAATTCGGAAGCCTACCCGGAACAGCTGCTCCAGCAGCTCGGGATCGTAGCCAAATCCGGCAGGCCCTTCAATGGTCAAAACAGCGGAAGCCAGTCCCTTATCCCGGTTTTTGCGGATTTCCTCCACAGAAAAGGCCTGGGATATGGTTCCGCGGTTGCGCTCCAGCTCTGCCAGAATGATATCCAGCTCCAGCTGGAAAATCGTTTCCGGGGAATGACCGTACCATTCCTGCATATAGGGGGTCGTAAAGCAGGCGAAGCACTGGCAGTAGCTTTCCAGAACCGATGCCCGGTTCAGGTCGATATGCAGATCATTCTCCTTCAAATGCTTCGGGGAACGCAGATCCTCCCCAAGCAGAGCGCTGGCGGTATCGCAGTGCAGGTCAAAAACAGGAATATTCATTGAAACGCATCCTCCATATGTCTGATTTCCGGCTTCACGGTAGCGGTTCCATCCGGGGCATAAATTTCAATAACGTCAAACCGGGGCTGAAGTCCGGTGGGATTCTGGCTCAGGTAGATTGAGGCGGTCATACGCAGGCGGTCCTGCTTGCGCCGATCCACAAATTCCATAGCCTGGGCAAAGGAGCCGCTTTTCCGAAGCTTGACCTCTACAAAAACAAGAAAATGCTTGTTTTCCACAATCAGATCAATTTCTCCGAAACGGCAGTGGAAGCCTGCCGCTACCAGACGGTAATGCTTCCTGCGCAGGTATTCCGCCGCAAGTGCCTCGCCCCAGGCACCGGAAAGATTATTTTTCCCCATAGAACTTCTTCAAAAATGTCATCCGGTGAATAGGACTGGGGCCGTATTGCTCCAGTGCGGCATAATGCGCCTTGGTGCCGTAGCCCTTGTGAACCCCAAAGCCATATTCCGGGTATCTTTCTGCCATTTTTTCCATCCAGTCATCCCGTGTCACCTTGGCAAGAATGGACGCTGCGGCAATATTCGCACTGAGGCTGTCGCCCTTGACCACGGTCCGGACAGGAAGACCGAAATCCTTCTCCCGGTTGCCGTCGATCAGTGCGAAATCCGCCTTTCCTCCCAGCTGCTCCAGGGCCCGGCCCATGGCAAGAAAGGTCGCCTGAAGAATATTGATCTCATCAATTTCCTGCTCGGTGGCAAAGGCGATTCCGTAGGCAATGGCTTTTTCCTGAATAATCGGAAAAAGCTCCCGGCGCTTCTTGTCTGTCAGCTTTTTGCTGTCATTCAGTCCGGGAATCTCCAGTTCCCGGGGCAGAATCACTGCGGCGGCACACACCGGTCCGGCAAGGGGCCCTCTTCCGGCCTCGTCCATTCCGCACACCGCCTGATATCCACTGTCGTAAAGTGTATCTTCAATCTGCCACATATTGATTTCACTCATAGTGCTTCCTCCGGCATTTCAAGGGTAAATTTTCCCAGCTTTCCGCTGCGGAATTCGTCCACCAGCATTTTGGACATACGCTCTGAATCCACTTCGCCGCCGGAGACCAGGTACCCCCGCTTCCGTCCCGCCATCTCCAGAAGCTGCCAGCCCGGGGTGAGCTCCGGAGCCGCCACCTTGTAACGCTCCAGCAGGACCTGGGGATAGAATTTGTGCAGCAGCTCCATAAGGCGGCAGGCCAGCTCCTCCAGATCGATTACACCCTCTTTTACGGCGCCGGTATAGGCCAGCATCATGCCAACCTCCGGATCTTCAAACTTGGGCCAAAGGATACCGGGGGTATCCAGCAGCTGGAGGCCGGCATCCACCGTGACCCACTGCTTTCCCCGGGTCACACCGGGGCGATTTTCAGCCTTCGCGCCCTTCCGTCCGGAAATTTGGTTGATAAGGGTGGATTTTCCCACGTTGGGGATGCCTACCACCATGACCCGCAGGGGACGATTCATGCCCCGGGCCGCATCCCGGGCCAGCTTTTCCTTGCAGGCCAGTCGGGCAGCGGGGGTAAAATCAGAAATTCCTCTCCGGCTCTTGCAGTCCGTGGCGATGACAGCCATTCCCCTGGCTTTAAAATAGCTGATCCATTTTTTAGTGGCGCTGGGGTCTGCCAGATCCATCCGGTTCAATACGATGATCCGGGGTTTACTGCCGCAGATGCTGTCGATATCCGGGTTCCGGCTGGAAAGGGGGATCCGGGCATCCACGATCTCGCAGACCGCATCCACCTGCTTCAGGTCCGCCTCAATCTGCCGCCTGGTTTTTGTCATGTGGCCAGGGTACCACTGAATATTCATATTCTCTTTTTCCATCTTAAATCGCTCCAATTCTGCTCATATCCCGGGGAACCTTGGGGTTCCCTGCCGCATCGGTTCCGTTGGTGCCCGGAAGGAAGAGAAAAATTGCCTTCCCTACGATCTCACGCCTGTCGATGAGGCCGATTTCAGGATACCGGCTGTCCCGGGAATTTCCCCGGTTGTCACCCATGACAAATACGCACCCGGGCTCCACGGTCAGAGGGAAATGGGTCCCACCGGTGGTAAGAGTCAGGGTCCAAATGTAATCCTCCTGCTGGGCAACGCCGTCCACATATACTGTCCCGGTTTCAAAATCAATATCAACGGTCTGACCCTCAACGGCGATAACACGCTTTACAATGGGTGTTCCGTCGTCAAAACTTGCCTTGCTGGCAATAACAATGTCTCCCGGCTCCGGATTGCGGTAAAACAGATTGCTCAGAAGCAAAAGGTAATCCCCGTCCAGAAGGGTCATGTTCATGGATGTTCCGGAAACCACCACCACACGAAACACCAGCAGGAATACGATACATATAACAGCCAGATATATGATTACGTCATGCAGATACAAAACCAGGCTTTTTTTCCAGCCC
>CAZDFB010000003.1:0-55679 GCA_964504605.1 uncultured Oscillospiraceae bacterium
TCAGCTTGGCATCGAACTGACGGTTTTTGTAGACGTACTTTTCGTCCTTGATCTCTTTCTTGTCAGTCAGAGCAGCCAGCTCTTTCTCATGCTGGGCCTTAAGCTCCGCCAGCTCTGCGGTGTAGCGGGCTTCCTCGGCTTCCTTCTGGGCCTGGCAGGACTGAACCACGGGGGTGTAATACTGGCTGTCGAAATTGTTGTCCAGATACGTTACCGCCTGACTGATGAGCTCATTGATGCGGGCTTTGTTTTCTTTCTCGACCTTCTTTGCCGCTGCCAGCTTCTTCTTGTCCTCGGCAATCATGGCCTTCTTCTCGTCCTTGGTATAGATGGCATTTTCCCGAATGATAGCCATGTGGCTGTTCAGGGAAACCACCTTGTCGGTGCCCTCTGCCCGGAGGGCGTTGATCTGCTCCTGGATGGCACTGACGTGGCTGTCAATGGGCTCCAGCAATTTTTGCTCTTCCTCATAGGTGAGGATATTGTCATTTTTGACCATATTTATCTTCTCCTCCGATCAAAGGTATTTGGCGCTCAGCCGCAGGAGCTCCTCCTGGTTGGCTTCTTTGGTGTTGACGATGCCCGCCAGCCGTCCGTTGGACATAACGCCGATCCGGTTGGTGATGCCCAGAATCTCCGGCATTTCGGAGGAAACCACGATGATGGTCTTGCCCCGCTTCGCCATCTTGACGATCAGCTCATAGATCTCGTATTTTGCACCCACGTCAATGCCGCGGGTGGGTTCATCCATCAGGAAGACTTCCGGATCCCGCTCCAGCCATTTGCCGAAGATCACCTTCTGCTGGTTGCCGCCGGACAGGGATGTGATGGCATCCCGGGGCCCCATGCACTTGGTGTGCATGATGTTAATCTCGTTGGCAGTGGCCTTGACCATCTTGTCGTTGGAAAGGGCGATGCCGCTGCGGTAATGGTGGAGATTGGAGATGGTGGTATTGAAGACCAGATCTCCCTCCAGGAACAATCCCGTGGCCTTCCGTTCCTCTGTAATCATGGCGAAGCCGTGATTCATGGCATCCTTGGCACTGGCGAAGGACATCAGCCGGTTCCGGTAGTACACCCGGCCCGCGGCTCTGGTGCGGACACCGAACATGGTCTCCAGCAGTTCGCTGCGGCCCGCACCCACCAGACCATAGAGACCGAAGATCTCGCCCTCACGGACATCGAAGGAGATGTCCTTCAGGTTGGGCGCGTATTTTGTGGACAGATGCTGAACGGAGAGCACCACATCGCCCGGCGTGTTATCAATAACGGGGAAGCGGTTGCTCAAAGACCGGCCCACCATGTGGGTAATCAGCTGATTCATGTCCGTCTCGGAGGTCTTCTGGGTTACAATCATCTTGCCATCCCGGAGCACGGAGACTTCGTCGCAAATCTCGAAGATCTCGTCCATCTTGTGGGAAATGTAGATCAAGGAGATTCCCTGCTCCTTCAGATTGCGCATCATTTCAAAGAGTTTGTCCACCTCACGGACCGTAAGGGAGGAGGTGGGCTCGTCCAGCACGATGAGCTTGGCGTTGTAGGAAATTGCTTTGGCGATTTCCACCATCTGCCGGGTGGATACCGACATGGTTTTCATAGGGGCGGTGAGATTCACCGTCATGTTCAGCTTCCGGAACAGATCGGCGGCCTCGGCCTTCATCCGGTTTTCGTCCACCTTACCGAAAGCGTTCACCGGATAGCGGCCCAGGTAGAGGTTATCCAGTACATTCCGCTCCAAGCACTGGTTCAGCTCCTGGTGGACCATGGCGACACCGTTCTCCAGTGCGTCCTTGGGTCCGCTGAAGTTGACCTCCTTGCCATCCAGGAGAATGCTGCCCTCGTCCTTCTGGTAGGTGCCGAAGAGACATTTCATCATGGTGGACTTGCCGGCACCGTTTTCGCCCATCAGGCCCATGATGCTGCCCTGCTTTACATCCAGGTCGATGTGGTCAAGGACCCGGTTTCGTCCGAAGGACTTGCACATACCCCGGATGGACAGGATATTTTTCGCGTTTTGTTCAGCCATATTTTCTATCATCCCTGCCTTTTGCAAGCGCGTTTACTTTTGTTGAGAGCTGTACTCTCTTTATATAATTGGAAGCCCCTGGGCTTCCAGAGCATTCCGTTCAAAAATTGGACGGGTCATCGGGAAGAGGACCTCCCGATGACCCGTCTTCTCACTTAAAGATTTGGGTTATATGCGGTATAAAATCAGGAGAGCTTGCTGGTGTAGGCAGCGCCGTTGTCGGTCTTAACCATGTTGATGCAGAAGCCGTCGTAAGCATCGGGGTTAGCCAGGCGGTCGATGATGTTGCCCTCGGTCTGACCGTCGCCCTTGACGTACTCAACATCCAGGTTCAGGATGCCGTCGTAGTTCTCCAGCTGGGGCAGGTAGGTGGCGTTCAGGAAGTTATCGGTGGAGTTGAAGATGTCCAGCCAAACCTTCTTCACGGGAGCGTCGGTCTCGGACAGCTGGTTGTAGAAAGCAGCGTTGGGAGCGGTGGCATCCAGGAAGTTCTGGTAGTTGTCAGCAGTGACAGCGCCGTTCAGAGCGTAGAAGCAACGGGTAGCCTCGTCGTACTTGTACAGATCCTCGCTTAGGACGTTGCCGGCGGCGTCGGGGGTGGAGATACCGGTCATGATGTCCACGCCGTCCAGGGCGTTACGCAGGGTACGCAGGGTCAGGTAAGCCTGAACGTCAGCGTTCTGGGAGATGGTGCCGCAGTAGCCGTCAGCAATGGCAGCAACAGCGTCGCTGTTGGCGTCGTAGCCGAAGGTGGGAACGCCGGCTTCCTTGGACCAGGCGTTGAACACGGCCATGCCCATGCCGTCGTTGTTGGAAACGACAACGTCGATCTGGTCGCCGAAGGCGGCGCTCCAGGTGTTGATGGCGTTACCGGCGGTGGGAGCGTCCCAAGTAGCGCCGGAGTTGTTCTTCATTTCCTGAGAAGCCAGCTCACGGACGACATACTCCTTGCCATCGATGGTGACAGAGCCGTCCTTAACGTTGGTAGCGGAGCCATCAGTGTTGGTGCCGATGGGGCTGGAATCAACGTCGTTGATGCCGGCAACCTCGGTCTTACCCTGAGAAGCGTCGGGGACAGCGGTGCCCAGAGCCAGGCGGGCGCCACGGGTACGGGCGATGGAGTCGTTGTGGCCGACGTCACCGATGCACAGGACGTAGCCGATGATGCCGTCGCCATTGCGGTCCAGCTCAGCGCCGTGGGACTGCAGATAGTCAACGATCATCTGACCCTGCAGCTCAGCGCCCTGGATGGCATCGAAGCCAACGTAGTAGGTGTTCTCGTTCCAGGTCAGAGCGTCCATGTCCAGCTCACCGGTCTGGCTGTTGGAAGGCTGACGGTTGAACCAGATAACGGGCTTGTCAGCATTGGAAGAGCCGGTGCTGCAGGCAACCAGCGTCAGAGCCAGGGTCAGGACCAGCAGCAGGGAAATCAGTTTTTTCATCATTTTTTCCTCCTAAGTATGATGTGTATATGCTATCCGGCGTTCGCCGGGAATAGCTAAGTGGGGGATGGTTTACTGCGCCAGGATGGCTTCAATCTCAGCCAGCTCCTCCTGAGACAGTGGCGGGCAGTCAAAGGCACGGACATTTTCCTCCAGCTGCTCGGGGCGGCTGGCACCCACCAGGGCGGTGGTGACTACGGGGTCCCGCATGACCCACTGCAGGGCCATCTGGGCCATGGACTGACCACGGCGCTGGGCAATGGCATTGAGCTTACGGACCTTTTCCACCACGTCCTCGGTGATGGCGCTGGCCTTCAGGTACCGGGGGTCGTGGGCCGCCCGGGAATCGGCGGGGATGCCGTTGAGGTACTTGCCGGTGAGAATGCCGTTGGCCAGGGGCGCGAAGGCGATGCAGCCCACGCCCTCCTCCTTCAGCACATCGAACAGGCCGTTTTCCGCCCCCCGGCTCATCATGGAGTACCTGGGCTGGTGGATCAGCATGGGGGTGCCCAGCTCCCGGAGGGTCTTAATGGCTCTGCGGGCCTGATCGGGGTCATAGTAGTTGGAGATGCCCACATACAGGGCCTTGCCGCTGCGGACAATCTGGTCCAGAGCGCCCATGGTCTCCTCAATGGGGGTGTCGGGGTCGGGACGGTGGTGGTAGAAGATATCCACATAGTCCAGATGCATCCGCTTCAGGGACTGGTCCAGGCTGGCAATGAGATATTTCTTGCTGCCGTGGTCGCCGTAGGGGCCGGGCCACATATCGTAGCCTGCCTTGGTGGAGATGATCAGCTCATCCCGGTGGGTGTGCCAATCCCGGTCCATGTGGATGCCGAAATTGCGTTCCGCCTCGCCGTAGGGAGGACCGTAGTTGTTTGCCAGGTCAAAGTGGGTGATGCCCAGGTCAAAGCCCTTGCGCAGGATGCTCTGCTGGGTGGTGAAGGGCGTGATGTTGCCGAAGTTGTGCCACAGACCCAGGGACAGGGCGGGCAGCAGGATTCCGCTTTTGCCACAGCGGCGGTAGGGAATCTGCTCATATCGGTTTTCAGCAGGTTGATAATCCACTTGTGCTTCCTCCTTGCGGGAATTATGATCGCATCATATTTGTCATATCGTACAATTTCTTTTAGTATCCTATCACCGTTTTTGTCATTTCGCAAATTCGTAAAAGCCATATTCCGATAAATGGAGCTATGTATAGAACTATAAGTTAACTTTATTGATAGCGGCGCCGGACGATGCGCAAAAGAAGCGGAAAGGCTGCGCAACCCCTCTTTTTCAGGATTCCGAGTCGTTCAGCCTCGCCCTTTCGCAGTGGGTACGGGCGAAAAAAACAAAAGGTGTAAAAATTGAAAAAAGCTCGGAACCGGCAGCAATTTGTGAGATACAGAACTGCAATTATGCAGGATTTTCTATTGACGGGAGAAACAGAACGTGCATAATTCACAGATGGATGGGCGAATATCGGTGCGGAAGCTTCCCTTGGGCAGCTTTTTAATTTTTCGTCATATGGTGCAGACAGACTCGCTCGTCATCCTCAACCAACTGACAATGGCTGGGATAAGTGGCAATGGATTCGGTCAAGTGCTTCTTTTGGAGTATTGCAAGTAAATAGATAGCCCTTTGGTGGGTGTGCGCTCTGCACATCCGCCAAAGGGCATTTCTTTGTTTATCGCGCTGCCATTTCACCGTGGAAATGCGTTTCGGTCCGTGAATATGACCCAACGCCACATAGTCAAAATCGGCAAAAACAGAGGTATCTACATTGTCCGTGCCGCCGACGGAAATCTCTTCGGATTCGCAGGTAGCTGCACCGGTGACGAACTGGTGGGTCAGCAGTACGTTTCGGGTAGCTTTGGCGATATCCATTTTCTCCACTGCCACCCGGATCGCATCGGTGTAGCTATCAATCCCTTCGTCAGGGTAATAGCGCCGGACATGGGCGGGTTTGACAAAGGGGAGAATCCAGAAAAGGACTTCGCCATGACGGTCCGCAAGGGTAATGGGCGTAATCTCGCCATTGTATACAGGTGAGATATGGATACCGCTGCTTTCCAGCAAACGATTGCCGAAGGCCAGCCGCTCGGGGCTGTCGTGGTTGCCGCTGATAATCAGAACGGGGAGGCTCCGCTGAATGAAATATCGGGGATACGTGATTCGTGTGAAATATGCGGCTTTGGCGGTGTGATTCATGGGCAAATCGAACAAGGAACGGGCCTGATGGCGGCTGAATTTGAGCAATTTGCGGCAATTCAGCAAAATGCACAAATGTGTTCACACTGAGTAAACAAATGTCCTTGGTGTGTAGAAAAATCGGGCGTTGTAGATTAGACAGAAAAAATCGCCTATTCAAAAGCTGTTTTTGTCTATTTTGCTAAAAGAAAAAGGATGGTAAAATACAGACAGGCAATTGGAAGCCCGGAACCGGAATCCGCGGGCGGATGCGGTATGCCGGCGGTGGTGAGCCGGGACTTCCGGAGAAACAATGAAGATGAAAGCGAGGAAAAAAGCATGGAAAAACGAGCAATGCCGTGGCGAAGATGGATCGCGATGGCGCTGGCAGTGATTCTGACCTTCGGTTCCCTGGGCAGCAGCCTGGCACCGCTGGTAAGCGCTGAGGAAGCCTCCGGGACCAACACCATAGTCAACGAGGGCTTCGAGGATTTCACGCCCAATGAAGCTGCCGACGTATGGACCGAGGGCAGCTGGCAGGATGTTAAGCAGTGGAATGGTGCCAGCAAGAGCAGCTGGTCGGCACAGGTTGCATCCGGCAAGGTGAAGGTTGACGCAAATGTGACCGGTGGTCACAGCGGTGATTACTGCGTGAAGGTGACTCCGGATATGACCGCCGGCGGCCGCGCTTTCCTGAGATACAACCTGACAAGCGCAGAAACCGCGCAGGTGGTTTCCGGCGGCGAGTACATTGTCAAGGCCTGGATCAAGGCTGAAACGGGTACGGTTCCCCTGATGTTCCAGTTCAACGGTGCTGCCGCAAAGGGTAAGGTCAGTGACAAGATTGTTGTGGGAACGGAATGGACACAGATCGAATGGAGCTTTACCGCAGAGCAAAATGGCGCAGGCTGCGTTCTGATGATCGCGGGCCACTACGGCAACCAGCCGAATGCGTACTATGTGGACGATGTGACGCTGGAAAAGGTTGCAAAGGCTGAGGAGCCGGATTCCGTCTCCATTCCTCAGAAGGCCAGCGTCAGCGTGGGCAAAACTGTGAGCCTGACCGCTGCTTACCCCGAGGGTAAGACCATCAGCTGGAGCAGTGACAAGCCCGATGTCGCCAAGGTTGAGGGCGGCGTTGTTACCGGTGTCAGTGCGGGTACTGCCATCATTACCGCAACGGTGGGCACCGCAACGGCACAGTGCGAGGTGACGGTTACCGCTGAAGCGGATGACGGCTACGTTGTCAACGAGGGCTTTGAGGATTTCACGCCCAACGATGTGACCGATGTATGGTCAACCGGCGATCCTGCCACATGGAATGGCGCAAGCAAGGACAGCTGGACCGCTGCCACGATGACAGGTAAACTGATGCTCGAAGCGAATGTATCCGGCGGTCACAGCGGTGATTACTGCGTGAAGGTGACTCCGGCTGCTGACGGCGGCAGAGTAATGGTGAAGTACAAGCTTCAGGCAGAGGAATATCAGCAGATTAAGGCGGGCAGTGAGTACACTGTCAAGGCCTGGGCCAAGACGGAAAGCGGCACGGCAGACCTTCTGTTCCAGGTCACCGGTATCGGTGCAGGCGGCGGATCGCTGGCCAGCTGGAGCACGCCGAATAAGGCTGCCACCGAATGGCAGCAGCTGTCGTACACCTTTACGGCGGTGACTGACGGCAAGGCCGGTATGGTGCTGATGGTCGGTACGACTGGCCCCGTTAATACGGTATGGTATCTGGATGACGTTACACTGGAAAAGGTTCCTGTGCCGGATCAGCCGGATTCGATTGCCGTTCCCGGCAGTGAGAAGGTCACGGTGGGTGAGTCGATCAACCTGCGGGCTGATTTCCCCAAGGGTAAGACCATCAGCTGGAGCAGCGACAAGCCGGAGATCGCCAAGGTCGAGGGCACGAAGCTGACCGGCATCAGTGCGGGCACTGCCACCATTACCGCCACGGTGGGCTCTGCCAGCGCATCCTTCGTCGTCACGGTTGAGGAGTCTTCTCCCTACATCGTGGAAGAGGGATTTGAGAACTTTATCCCCAATGATATAAGCAATGAATGGTCCAACGGCGATGTAGCCACATGGAATGGCGCAAGCAACACACACTGGGTCAGCAGCATTGCCAAGGGCAGCGCACTGGTGCAGGCCAATGTGGTGGAGGATCTCCATTCCGGCAAGTACAGCGTGAAGGTGACCCCGGATAAGAGCGCCGGTGGACGGGCGTTCCTGAAGTACACCCTGACAGGCGAAGAACTCGCACAGCTGGAAGAAGGCGGCGAGTATGTGCTGAAAATCTGGGTCAAAGCAGAAGCGGATAACGTGCCCGTGATGTTCCAGGTCAACGGCGCAACGGAAAAGGCCATTGCAAACTATGACTACAAGGCAACGAAGACCTGGCGGCAGCTTTCCTACACCTTTAAGGCGACCAAGGTTTCCAGCCAGGTGATTCTGATGTTCGCAACCCAGGGCGTGCCTGTGGATGCCATCTGGGTGGACGATATGACCCTGGAGTCCCTGGGCAGAGCGTCTGCCATTACCCTGAGCAAGGGAGAAGCCTATGTGGAAACCGGCAAGACCCTGAAGCTGGACTACACGGTGGTTCCCGCTACGGCAAAGACCGAGGTGACCTTCGCCTCCTCCAATGAGAAGGTGGCAACCGTGGCTGCCGACGGAACGGTTACCGCTGTCGCAGCGGGTGACGCAGTCATCACCGCCGTGGCAACCAACGGCATGGTTCGCGCCAGCTGCACCATCCATGTGGTGGACAAGTATGTGGCGCTGACCGGTATCTCCATGGAGAAGGCCGAGCTGACGCTGAACCCTGGCGGCGAGGAGACGGTGAAGGTCGTCTTCACCCCGGCTGACGCAACCGAGCGGAAGCTGATCTGGAGCAGCAGCAACAATGATGTTGCCGTTGTGGACGAAAATGGCGTGGTTACCGCTGTTGGCGGAGGCAGCGCCACCATCACCGCCAAGAGCGGCAGCTTCAGCGCTGTCTGCACCGTCACCGTAACGGAGTCCGGCAGCTTTGAGAGCAAGACCGAGTCTGTTTCTGTGGGCTTCGGTCAGCGTACCGAGATCGACCTGTCCGCATACCTGGATGGCAGCAGCTATAAGGTTCTGTCCTATCCGGCAAAGGGCATGGTCTCCATCAGCGGCAGCAAGCTGTACTACACCTCCTACACCTGGCTGATGAGCAAGGACTACGGCTTTGTGGATCAGGAATACAGCGACAAGGTTAAGGTGACCGTGAAGAACGGCTCCGGTGAGACTGCTGTTCTGACCCTGAACATTACCATCGGCAAGCTGGAAGCACTGATCGACTGGAACGAAACCATGGATCTGCTGTTCTCCGAGGCCGAGCTGGCACAGATCAGGAAGGAAGCACAGGTGGCGGGCAGCACCCGCAACAAGCTGTTCAAGGAGCTGCTGGCCTATGCGGATGAGCTGATGGCTACCAACCCCGGCGTCTACGAGGAGTCCAAGAATACCTCCGGCGCCTATGACTACGGTCAGTGGGTCAACGGCGAGAACACCATGACCTTCGCCATTGCCTATCTGCTGACCAAGGATGTGGCGGGCTACGAGGCTGCCAACGCCAAGTATCTGAACCGCTGCATCGACTGGCTGAAGGCCTCCCTCAGCTATCCGTTCTGGGGCACTTACCCCATCGCCAATGATGATATCGCCTGCTCCGGTCAGCTTATGAGCTGCAGCTTCGCTCTGCACTGGCTGAAGGACGAGCTGAAGGATGTCACCTGCAACCACCGCCTGGGCGAATCCAATGCCCCCTGGACGGAGAACACCATCTCCAACCAGCCTATTCTGGAGGCCCTGGAGCAGCGTATCTGGAAGGCAGCCGAGGATTTGTACAACGCGAATATCCAGTATTACTGCTACAACATGAACCACTCCCTGCACCGCATGACCGGCCTGATGACCGCTTCCATCGCCATGCAGGAGTTCGCAAAGACCGACGAGCAGAAGGCAAAGGTCGTCAAGTGGATGGGCATGGCCCTGTACAAGGACGGCTATGGCTTCAATTCCATGATGCCGGACGGCACCTCTCAGGAAGGTGTCAGCTACGGTGAGTTCGGCGCCATGCAGTCACTGATTACGGTGCATGCAGCCCGCACCGCCGTGAACATCGACCTGCTGGCTATGACCGGCGCATACAAAAATTTCCGTGATTTTGTTCTGTACAACGGGCTGCCCTCGGACAGCTGGAACAGCAACCAGAGTATCCTGAACATGGCTGACAACTACAGCTATCACACCGAATGCACCAGCGCCATTATGCGTATGCTGGCTGCGGAATATAACGACGGCACGGCTCAGTGGCTGGCACGGGTCTACGAGGAGCAGAATACTGCCAATAAGAAGTCGAACCTGTGGACCAGCGTCATGTACGCCAATCCCAGCATCAAGGAAGTGGCGCCCACAACCCAGACGCTGAAGTGGTTCAAGGACATTGACCACGTTATTTCCCGCTCCGACTGGTCCGGCAATGAGGATATGCTGTCCATCAAGTCCGGCGTGCCCTGCGGCAAGAACCTGATGAAGATGGTTCAGAACGGCACCTATGTGGGCGACCCGGATGCCGGTCACGCACATCCCGACGCAAACCACATCACCCTCTGGTCCAACGGCGAATACCTGCTGCGGGACGATGGCTACGCCGATAAGTTCGCGGCACAGCACAACACCCTGCTGGTGAACGGCAACGGTCAGCTGGGCGAGGGCAGCGACTGGCTGGAGGAAGGCCCGTACATCGAAAACAACGCAATCCCCAACATTGCCAAGGTCGTGGAAGTCAACGACACGGAAAATGGTGTCCGCTATGACTACATCGTGGGCGATGCAACCGAAGCCTACGCAACCTCCCTGGGTCTGGATAAGTTCCACCGTCATCTGGTTTTCCTGAAGGACGAGCAGGTGCTGCTGGTTGTGGACGATATCAAGACGCTGGCTGAAACCAATCTGGAGCTGCGCTGGTTCCCCGCTTCCAAGGCGGCAACCTGGAGCGGCGGCATCTGGACGGTCAAGAGCGATAAGAACACCATGAACTTCTACTCCTTTAACAAGGATGCAGAACCGACATTTGAGAATGTGGATGTGATTCCCCGTGAGGGCGATGCAGTCCAGGAGAAGACCTTCCGTCAGTGCTACACCGGTACACAGTGGCAGAACGCGGTTGCGTTCAGCTGGAACGAAGCTTCCGGTGAGGTAGCCTATGTCAAGTATCAGCCCGGTGAGAACGCCAATGAGCATATCTTCGGCATCAACGGTAAGATTTACACCATCAATGTGGCTGACTGCACGGTTTCTGTCACTGAGGGTGACATCGAATCCACCGGCGGCGGTACCGACGATGACAGCACCCTGGCAAACCTGCTGGTCAACGGTGTGTTCTATGACGCATTCGATCCCAATGTGACCGAGTACACCATTGACCGCTGGTGGAAGACCTATGATCTGACCGTCGATGTCTCCACCTCCGCCTACGGCGCGAATGCAGTCGTCAATCAGTCCGATCCGGAACACATCAAGATCACCTGTACGGCAAGAGACGGTGTGCACAAGACAGTCTACACCCTGAATATCACAAACACTCAGAAGCTGCTGGGCATCAAGCGCGGCTGGACAAATGTGTTCCGTGAGGGCTGTGATATCTCCAACAGCTGGGACCTCTACGTTGCCCATGACAATGAGCCCACTTACTGGACGGTTCAGGCACCGGAGGGCGGCAAGGTTTATGCTAACTATGATCTGGGTGAGGTCATTACGCTTCAGCAGCTGGATATTGTAATTCACAATTCCTCTCTGCGTGACAGCTACTACGACATCAATATCTCCATGGATGGCGAAGAATGGACGAACATCGTGGAAGATGCTGTTTGCGAGCAGACCTCTCCTGCAAACCCCAGCGGCAACCACGGCTGGGCGACCATTCTGGAAAACCAGAATATCAGTGCCCGTTATGTGCAGATCGTGCTGCGCGGTCACAGCCAGTCTGTGAAGGATTCGGTGGGATGCTGGAACGGCATCATGGAAATCACCTTCCACGGCCTGCCTGAGGGCGAGCTGGTTGTGCCGGAGAGCGGCTACGCCGCCGGTGTGACCACCGCTGACAAGGACGTGAATGTTGGCGATACCGTAAATGTCAATGTCAAGGTTGAAAGCAACGAATTCGAGAATTTTGCATCCGGTGAGCTGAAGCTGACCTATGACGCATCCATTCTGGAATTCAACCAGGAAGCCTCCAAGCTGGGCAGCGCAACCGTTAAGGTGGATGCGGAAACCGGCGTTCTGACGCTGGAGGACTACGGCAACGTCAAGAGCTTCGGCACGGCTTATACGCTGGCCTTCACCGCAAAGACAGCGGGCTCCTCCGTCGTAACCCTGACGGAAGCAGCCTTCAGCACCCAGGAAAAGGCAGCTAGGGACAATCTGATTCCTGCCACCATCTCCGCAGCGGCGGTCAGTGTTAAGGTTACCCTGCGCCACGATGTTGAGCTGCCTGATATCTTCAACGGCGAAAGCAGCGTTGAGGACGGCAAGGATTACACCTTTACGGTTAAGGACGGCAGTCTCTATGACTACAGCGATGTGAAAGCAACGGTTGCCGGTCAGGACGTGGAGGTTACTGAGAACGGGGACGGCTCCTACACCGTGAAGAATGTCACCGGCAAGCTGGTAATCTCCGGTACCCGGGCACCCAGGACCTTCACCGTTACCATCAAGGAGACCGACAAGGCCGACAGAACTGAAACTGCCACCTACAAGACCGATTACGTCTTCACCATTCCCAGCGAGGACGGCTACAACATCTCCGTATCGGCTGCCTATGCCGATGGCAGGAAGGTTCCCGCCGAAACCACCGGCGATACCATGACCATCAGGGGCGAGAATATTACGGGCGACATCACCATTACGGTGACCAAGACCCTGATCCCGCCCACGACGGCAACGGTTAAGGTGGAAGGCAACGCAGTTTCCGAGGTGACCTTCGAGGAGACCGCAAAGCCCGATACCGACTACACCTTCACGGTTGCAATGGACTCCAAATATGACTACACCGTAAGCGCAAAGAACGGTGAAAAGGATCTGGAGCTGACCGAGGGCGAGAACGGTGCCTACACCATCAGCAGCAAGGACTTTGCTGCCGGTGACACCATCGTTATCATGGTCAACAAGACTGTCAAAATCAGCAATGTGGAGGTCAAGGATTACCTGACGATCAATGAGGCTAAGATCTGGCTGATCCTGGTGAACACTGACAAGATGGAAAGCGGCACCTACACCTATCAGAGCAATAAGATGTACTGGTCTGAGAAGTATAATGCCTACTGCTATCTGCTCATCTCCGGCGCTGAGAAGCCTGTTATCACAGCGGAGGATCTGGCAATTGTCAACGAGAGTGCAACGGAAGTTGATTACGGCATGGACGTGAATATGTCCGGCAAGCTGGATGCAAACGATGCACAGCTGGTGTACAATATGTACAATGCCCACTACAGTGCGTTTACCGATGATGTGTCCATGGAGAAGTTCCTCCGGGCTGACACGAACTTCGACTGCACAATCAATGTGGAAGACGCCCAGGCAATCATCAACAAGCTTCTGAGCTGATCGCGGTTTTCATTTAACGCGATAAGCGTACCATTGTCCCACCCCGGATAACGGGGTGGGTTGGCCCCCATCCTTCGTGCGATGGGAGGATGGGGGCCTCCTCCTTTTTCAGAAGATGACCAGTGCGTGCAGAAATTGCTGCGCGCAGTTGTAATTTCCTGAAAGGGGTACAACATATGAAAAAGATCATTTCTCTGCTTCTGGCGCTGGTGCTGATGGCTGGAATGCTGGCGGTTACCGTGTCTGCAGCGGAACCGGCCTTCCGGTTTGAGCTTTCGGTGGATGGGGGCGATACCAAACAGGTCAAGACCGGGGATATTATTACGGTGGTTCTGCGCCTGAAGCGCACGGATGGAAGCGAAGCGTATACCATGTACGCCATGCAGGATGAAATCCGCTATGACAGCAATTTCTTTGAGCTGGTGGTGGGAAGCGCTGTCCTGGGCAAGGACATCGCCACCACGGACATCGCCATGCGGGATAATTACCGGGAGTTCTACATGAACTACCTGTCTACCTCCGGCGGAACCACATGGGAAGCGGATACGCTGGTGGGCTCCTTCCAGCTGAAGGTTATTGCCACCTCCGGCGTTACGAAAATTACAAACCAGGACTACCTGGTTTCCACCAGGGATGGCTCCGGCAGCTTTGCCGCGACCGCCAACGAGCTGACCGTGATGCTGACCACGGAGTGTACGGTTAAGTTTGAAAGCAATGGCGGCAGCAAGGTGGAAGACCAGACAGTCCAGTACGGCGAAAAAATTGCGAAGCCCAAGGATCCTACCCGGGAGGGGTATACCTTTGATGCCTGGTACAAGGACCTGGATAAGACCCAGAAGTGGGATTTTGAAAACGACACCGTCACCGGTAACATGACATTGTTTGCCGGATGGAAGGAGAAGACAGAGGCCCCCACCGAGACACCGGCTATGGGCGATCCAAACCAGCTGCTGCTGTTTGCTGGAATCGCACTGATCGCGCTGCTGCTGATTCTGGTGCTGCTGCCCTGGAAAAAGCTGCGTTCAGTTCGGCAGACGGGTCGAGAATAATAATCAGGCTCTGAAAGTCCGCCGGCATTATAGTCCCGGACCGTGACAACTATGGATACCCCCGGCTGAGAAGGCTTTTCTCAGCCGGGGTATTTGTCATTGGATTCGCCTTTTTTTCGGCATATTACCGGGTGCGCAGACCGGTGGGGCTGAAGAACAATGTCTGCGACTATGGAAAGGCAAATCGGCTTAATTTAAGCCAATTTAATTAAACGAAATGGCGTTTTGCTGCAAAAATGGTGCTTTTCTTCGTGCAACTGGACAAAACTCGCAAAAACACTTGTAAACGGCATTTGGCTGAAGTAGAATTATTACAGTTCCATACTTTTTGCCTTAATAAGTGTGAGAAACGGTTATAAACGAGGAGAATACGGAACGGAGCCAAAGGAAGGACGGAAATTCAATGCAGGGGAAAAGAGGAGACGGAATGAAGAAGCATTTGTTTCAAATTATCGGGATGCTGCTGGTGCTGCCGGTGCTGGCAGGCTGTGTGCCAACGCCGGAGGCTGCCGACGGCAGCGAGGATATGGCAGCGCAGACCACCGCTTCCACACCCGAGGGAGACGGCTATGATGAGATCAATAAGCTGTCAAATCCAAATGCCAACGTGATAACCCAGAAGGTGTACGACTATATCTGCTCTCTGAGCGGCGTAAACTGCCTGAGCGCACAGCAGGAATCCACCTGGATGGGAAGCCCGGACTATGAAATGGACTATATTTATGACCATACCGGGAAATACCCCGCCATCCGCGGCCTGGACTACATGAACGATGATTTTGACGGAGTCAATGCCAGAGCAATCAAGTGGTGGAATGAGGGCGGCCTGGTTACGATTATGTGGCATACCGGCGCGGATTTCAGCGGTGAGTGGAGCCACTGTATGAATACCACGGTGGACAACTGGAAGGCAACGCTTACAGAGGGTACGCCGGAAAATGAAGCCTTTTTAGCCGGCATGGACAAGGCGGCGGAGGCCCTGCTGGAGCTGCAGGAGGCAGGTGTCACCGTTATCTGGCGGCCCTTCCATGAATTTGACGGTAAGTGGTTCTGGTGGGGAAAGGGCGGTGCCAGAACCTTTGCGCGGCTGTGGCAGATGATGTATACCCGGTATACGGACCATTGGGGCCTGAACAATTTGATCTGGGTGCTGCCGTACTCCGGGAACGGCAAGCTTTATAATCTGTGGTATCCGGGGGATGCGTACTGTGATATTCTCGGCGCGGACAGCTATGATGGCGGCGTGCAGCATACGCTGTACGAAAAGCTGACGGAGCTGACCGACACGGATAAGCCTTACTGTTTCCACGAATGCGGAACCAATCCCACGGCGGAAGAACTGCAAACCACGCCCTGGACCTGGTTCATGACGTGGCATACGGACCATCTGGTGAATCAGAATGATCCGGAGGCACTGAACACGCTGTATAACCATGCGTATGTAATCACCAGAGACGAACTTCCTTCCTTTACTGATTAAAAAAGCAGCCACGGGGACGGGACTGCCATAGAGAAGGGCATACCTTGCATATATTACTGCTGTAGAAAACGGAAAAAAGTAAAAAGTGGCGTGTTTTGAACTGCTTCCAATCAAACAAGTGAAAAAAATTTCCGGGACCTCAGTGATGAGGCCCCGGCTTTGTTATTTGTACTTGCTGAAGCCTTGATATGTGTTTTCAATATATTCGTTCCAGCTGCGGACCAATTCTTCATATGACTTAGGCAGTGGTTCTTTACTTCCGTATATGGCATCAATGACAGCCTTTTCGCCGTACAGGCTGACCAGATACTGCACAAAAGATGAGCCTGCAACGTAGCTTGCGTTGGGATCGGTGTAGCTTCTGCTCCAAACGGCAATGTTTTCAAGCTCTTTATAATCAATGGACATATTGATTGGACGATTGATGGTATTTCGGAATTCATGAACGTATTGGGTAGCGGCAGAATCCGGGGCATTGTTATAGTCCTGGTTGAGGAAAGCAATGCCGTAATCGTCGTAGCGGTAAGAGAAAAATCTGGCGAAACCCTCTGTTTCCCAAGCTTCCATAGAGGATTGGGGCTGCGTCAGAGCGTGAATATACTCGTGCATAAGAGAGTCAATATTTTTAACGTATAACCGGTGTACCCCGCTTTGGTAGAACGAATACCGGGATAGATTATTACTGTTTGAGAATACAATGCTAAGATCATTGTCGTAATTGTCCAGATCGAAAAGTATTTGGTATTGTTCCATTTGTGCCAGATTGGTTTCATAGAATTGCTTAACATCAGCATAGTGTTTGTGCAGAAAACCCTCGTATACTAGGGGATTATATGGGAGGTTAATGTCGCTCCAGCCGGTTTCCAAATAAAAGGTGGCAAGATCGGATGAAACAACGTAATCATAGGATACGCCGCCATAACCATATCGAAGGACGGAGGGGATATATTCTACACCATTTTGCCGGTAATAAAGGGATAGCTCACGGCTTACGGACTGCATTCCGTCGGCTGTTCCGGAATGCAGCAACAGAGTTTGCAGTGCTCTCTCTCCATTTTCTGCAATATAGGAATTGACGAAATCACAGGCAATTGCACGTACTTTGGCAATGTCTCCTTCGGATATGAAAGACAAATTAAAGCACAGCAAATTCAGGTCACAGGCTTCGGCAATGTCGGGAAGTGCAAATTCGGCCTTTTTCACGTTGCCGGTGTTAGAAAGCAGAAAAGCGTAGCCGTATGCCAAGCCATAATGGCTGAATCGTCCATAAGTGGCAAGAAGCACATCGGTCGCATAATCTACACTCTGCCAATCCCGTACTGATTGAAACAACTTGTGGCCAATAATCTTGATGCTGCTATAACTGTCAGCCCCGAGAACGTAGATTTCCGGCAATTCATCCACGGGGGTTTGTGTGGATAGCACCTTATCGGTTGCTTCAATGCAGTCGTTTCTTACGTTATTTTCAATTGATGGATCAAAATAGTATTTTGCAAAGGAGGTTTCGATGAAATCCATATCCTTGCGGAAAGAAAACTGTTCATTTTCTTCCGAATACAGAACCTCCTGGGATGTGTATTCATATTCCTTCGGCTCCGTTGTGTTTAGACGGCTGGAGCAGCCGCAGAGCATAGCGGCAAGTATCAGCAGGGCCATTTTTCTTGCGAATTTCATAGGATGCACCTCGGTTGACAGTACTTATTTCAAGTACAAACTACAAGTGTATTATAGCATAGAGACAGAAGTTTTTCCATAGCTGCGTTTATCAATTAGATAGCTGAAAATGATAGTAAGGCGACCGCCGGCAGGAAAATGTCTGGGACTTAAAAACCGCATTTGTCCATTCGTGTAAAAATAAAGCAGCCCTTTGGCGGGTGTGCGCGGTGCACCTTCGCCAAAGGGCTTTTTTACTGTGATAAATGCGGAGCTGCCATTACCTGCCCGCCGGGGACAAAGGCCGCATTACTTCCGGGGGAAAAGCCGGCTCAGTGTTTCGTCCAGGTCGGGATCCTGATAAAATTCCTGAAGCCGGTGGAGCCAGCCGGTCACCTTCTCAAAGGAGAAGGGAGGGAAGCCATGGAGAAAATGGTTCTTGCCGGAAACGCCGTTGGCGGTCCATTTCAGCAGGTAGAGCCGCTGCTCACCGTAGGAGACGGCAAAGCGGTCCAGACCGACGGTGCTGTTGCCGGGCAGCTCCCCGGAGCCGGAATGGAGAATTTCGCCGGTGTCGCCGTCCAGAATCTCATAGGTGATGCTCTGGGCTTCAAAGGAATCATTGGCGGCAAAAATGCCGGAGGTCCAGCTGCTGGGCTCGGACATCATGACGCAGACATTCTGCTGGGAAACGCGGATAAAGTGGTAGGCCAGCTTTTTGTGGAAATCGTAGGAAACAACGGCATCGGAAAACTGGGGCCAGCCGTCAATCATATTCCACCAGATGATACCGCTCCTGTTCCATTTCAGCATCCGGGAGGATTCAATGAAGAACTTCATGGCTTCTGCCTGAGACAGCTGAGAAGCCAGCACAAAGTCAGGCAAATTGTCTGGGTGGAAGCCGAACAGCTCGTAAATCTGGTCATCCATCAGCTTGATCCGATAGGCATAGGGACCGTCCTCTCCCAGCGGCGCGGTTGCGTGGCTGAGCCAGGCGGGATTGTTCTGCCAGGGCCAAAGCCGCTGGGGAGACAGGAAGGTTTTCATGGAATCGATATCATTGCACCCATGATAGCCGAGCTCACTGAGGAAGCAGCAGTGCAGATTCTTATAGTAATCGCTTTTGAAATAATCCCGGGGGCCCCAGGGATGATCCTCCGGCAAGAAGGGCTTATAGGGTTCGCCAACCGGCCAGGTCTGCGTTTCCGGGGGGGGGGCTTGCGCTCCAGACCCTTCTGAATGGCGGCGCGGGAAGCGTAGGGAGAAGAGGGAAGATAGGACCGGTCCGGGTCCAGACGGTGGAGAACGGAGGGGATAACCTCCCGGGTCAGCAGATTGTCGTTGGGATCCAGCTTGGAAACACCGTAAATATGGGAATCACATTCGTTGTCGCCGCTCTACAGTGCCAGGCTGGGATGATTTCGCAGGCGTAGTACGACGGATTCCACCTCCTGCCGGAGGGTGTTCGCAAATTCCAACGACTGGGGGTAGATGGCGCAGGCCATGGCAAAGTCCTGCCAGACCAGAATGCCGCTGCGGTCGCAGATGTCAAAAAATGCCTCGTCCTCGTAAACGTTGCCGCCCCAGCAGCGCACCATGTTGCAGTTGGTGTCCCGGAACAGAGCCAGTATGGCCTCGTATCGCTGGCTGTCCCGGCTGTGGAAGGTGTCCGCCGGGACCCAGTTGGAGCCGCGGCAGAAAATCGGCTGACCATTGACCCGGAAGAGGAACTCGCCCTCGGTGTCACTGTTGGTCTCGCTGCGGCAGAGGGTGACTGTGCGGATGCCGAAGGGCACGGTCTTCTCAGCCAGAACCTGCGGGCCGTGGCAGAGCTGGGCGGTGACCCGGTAAACCGGCGCGTCACCATAGCCCCGGGGCCACCACAGCCTGGGCGATGGCATCCAGAACTGGAAGGAGCCGCAGACAAAATAGAGGGGACGCTCCTGAACGAAGCGGGTTTCGCCATCCAGCTCAAATATCAGGCGCAGGGATATATTATCATAGTGGGCGACATCGGTTCTGGCGCGGAAGGAGCAGTAGATTTCCGCGTCGGATTTGCGCACCCTGCGGGTGGAGAGGTACAGATCGGTGATCTCGCTTGGTTCCTCGATTTCCAGGCAGACATCCCGCCAGATTCCGGCGGAAACAGCCCGGGGCATGATGTCCCAGCCGTACTGAGAGGGGGCCTTGCGGACACGCAGGGCCTCGTAGTTGATTTCATAGGCCCATTCGTAGGCATCATAGTGCTTCTGGGCAGCGTGGAGGATGGGAGAGTGCAGGGTGACCTCCAGATGATTGCTTCCGGTATGCGCCAGGCCGGTGACCTCAAACCGATGGGGGATGAGGGCATTCTCGGAGTGGGCAAAGGGGGTGCCGTTCAGCGAATAATCCGCAATGCAGTCCACACCGTGAAAATGGAGAAATAACCGCTGCCCCGGCTTGGTGGCGGGGACGGTAAAATCCAGAAGATAGGTCCATTGACAGAATTCGTAGGGACGCAGCAGGTGGATGTTGCTGTCTAAAAACAGATCGGGAAGGATTCCCTGCTCCATCAGGTCCAGCTCCACGTTTCCGGGGACGGTGGTGATGGGGGCCTCTTTTCCCTGCCGGAGCAGCTGCTCGTCACAAAAGCGGATGGTGCAAGCACCGTTAAGTAAAAACGTTTGCATAATGGCGCCTCCTGTATTTGTAGTCAATTCCATTATAGCAGGCATGGCCTGCCCTGACTAACCGGATTTTTAACAAAACCGGTCACATCTTATTTTCTTCTTGCAATTGCCACCTTCTTGGGCTAAACTGAATGGAGAAATAAAGGAAAGGGGCGGGGAAGCGTGGAAAAGAATCTGGAACGGTATCCCCTGACGCAGCAGGGTGCGGAGTATATTCATGTCCATTATTCGCAGGTCCATCAGCTGTTTCCGCTCCATGTGCATAATTATTATGAGGTGGAGTATGTGATTTCCAGCGTGGGGACCCAGCGGATCAACGGAGAGCTGCTGCCGATACAGAAGGGCAGTGCATGGATACTGGGAATCGGGGACGACCATCTGGTGGAGGGCAGCGATCTTCTGATTGCCAATTTATCGCTGTATCCGCCGCTTCTGCCGGAAAAAATGGCGGAAGAAATGAAAGCCCTCCCGCTTCCGCTGTTCGGAACCGTCTGCCGGGCGCAGCAGCTGGTGGAGGTCTGCTTTGAGAAGCTTGTGGAAAATATGCAGGGCTGTGAGCCCGGAAAGCTTCGCACAACACAGGCCCTGTGCCAGCTGATTTTGGCTGTGATTATTGAAAATATGTCGGCAAATATTCCGGACAGCCGGAAAAACGGCACAGGACGCTATGTGCGGCAGACGATGAATTATCTCAACCGGCACTATCAGGAGAATGTGCAGCTTTCCGACGTGGCGGCGAAGGTGGGGGTGTCCCCCAGCTATCTCAGCAAGATTTTCGGAAATTATGTAGGCTGCGGCTTTGTGGATTATCTGACGGCGGTTCGGGTGGGCAAGGCAAAGGAGCTGCTGGCAACAACGGAGAAAAGTGTGACGGAAATCTGCGAAATGTGTGGTTTTGGCTCCATATCCAGCCTGAACCGGGCCTTCGCAAAGGTGTGCGGCGCGTCTCCTCGGTATTATAAGGGACGGTTTGGGGGCTGAAAACAAACCCGGCCTGCCAAAGAGCGGTGCCTTCTTCGCAAACAGGCGGGATGGGGGGATTGCATTCTCCTGCCGGGGATGCAAAAGTGGGCTTATTTCATGTTGCGTTTTCGGGGCGGTGCCTTTTATAATAAAAGTACCAAACAAAAGGAGGCGTGCGGCATGAAACATGAGCTGTACCTGATAAACCATCTTCTTCTGATAACGGGGCTTTCCGAGCGCACGATTCGCAGCTACATTGCGTCGGGCATTCTGGAGGGGGAAAAGATCAACGGCCTCTGGCATTTTACACCGGAGCAGGTCACCCGGTTTATCACCCATCCTGCGGTGCGTCCCAGCATTCAGGCCAAGCAGAACGCAATTGTTTATGATTTCCTGCTGGATGACAAAAAGCAGAAGCAGGAAATGTGCATGGTGTATGATGTGCCCGGGGCGGAAAAGGAGAAGCTGATTACCTGTATTTGCTCCGAAATTTGCAGCGGGCCGTATCAGAATATCCGGTTTGCCTTTGACGGCGTGCCCAAAACGCCCCGGGTAATTTTAAGCGGGGAACCGGAGCAGGTGCTGTCGCTGATTCAGAGCTATCGGGACCGCTATCCGCAGCAGTAGCATATTGCTTTGAAAAAACTCCCCTGGGTCCGCTCTGTGACCCGGGGGAGTTTTTTGCGCGAAATGGATTGAATACAAAGGCGTAACGTCAAAGAAAAGAGCGCCCGGCACGCATTTTTAGGCCCATCTTAACTGAAAATCTGCTATCATGAGCGGGAAGCCCCCTGCAAAAGGGAGATTATTACGGAGGAGATACAATGGACCTGTCCTATGCTCACTTTTTTGAGCAAATGTCCGGCAATCCGCTGCTGACCATAGCGGTGGTTTTGACGCTGGGCGTTATTCTTGTCAACGGCTGGACCGATGCGCCGAACGCCATCGCCACCTGTGTGGTTACCCGGTGTATGCCGCCCAGGGCGGCAATCCTGATGGCGGCGGTATTCAATTTTCTGGGTGTTTTTGTCATGACCATGCTCAACGCCGCAGTGGCGGAGACCATCACAAAAATGGTGGACTTCGGCTCTGACCCGGATCTGGCAATCATTGCCCTGAGCGCGGCGCTTTTTGCTATCGTCACCTGGGCTACCCTGGCCTGGGTCTTCGGCATTCCCACCAGTGAAAGCCATGCCCTGATTGCCGGCCTTACCGGCAGCGCCATTGCCCTGCACAACAGCCTGGAGGGTGTCAACGGCGGGGAATGGGTCAAGGTAATTTATGGCATCGGGATATCGGTGACCCTGGGCTTCGGCCTGGGCTGGCTGGTGTGCAAGCTGGTTACAATTCTGTTCCGAAAGGCAAACCGCCCCAAAACGGAGCCCTTCTTCCGGGGTGCCCAGATTCTGGGCGCGGCATCCATGGCCTTCATGCACGGCGCCCAGGATGGGCAAAAGTTTATGGGTGTGGTTTTGCTGTGCGTGTATATGTCCAATGGGCAGTCCCTGCCGTCGGATATTCAAATTCCGGTCTGGCTGATGATCGTCTGCTCTGTCGTTATGGCGGCAGGCACCGCCATGGGCGGAAAGAAAATCATAAAATCCGTAGGTATGGATATGGTAAAGCTGGAAAAGTATCAGGGCTTTTCGGCGGATATCGCAGCGGCCCTGTCGTTGCTGCTGTGCTCCATCTTCAGCCTGCCCGTCTCCACCACCCATGCGAAAACCACCTCAATCATGGGCGTTGGCGCTGTGAAGCGGGTATCTGCCATCAACTTTGGCGTGGTGAAGGAAATGGTGCTGACCTGGGTGCTGACCTTCCCCGGCTGCGGGCTGGTGGGCTTTTTGATGACGAAGCTTTTTATGTTCATATTCACCTGACAGACAGAAAGGAATTTTAAGATAGCAAAAGGCGATAAATTTTATTTTGAAAACTTTGCGGAAAGCACGGCCCTGTCCCAAAAAGCGGCGGAATATCTGCTGAGTTGCATGGAAAACTACGACCCGGACAGGCTTCCCGCCATGCTGGAGCGGATGCACGAAATTGAGCACAGCGCAGATAAGAAAAAGCACGAGATGAACGATGCCCTGGCAAAGGCCTTCGTAACACCGGTGGATCGGGAGGATCTGGATCTGCTGAGCCACCAAATCGATGATGTGACGGACCAGATCGAAGAGGTCCTGCAGATGTTCTATATCAACAATATCCGGGCGGTGAACCCGGATGCGGTTGCCTTTGCTGAGCGGATCGTGAAGGCCTGCGGAATCCTGTGCGAGCTGATGACAGAATTTGAAAGTTTCAAAAAGTCCAGAAGGATCCATGAGCTGATTGTAGCCCTGAACGATGTGGAGGAGGAATGCGACAGCCTTTACCTGAATGCCATGCGCTCCCTTTCTCAGAACGCGGTGGATGTGCTGCTGACCATTTCCTGGCGGGATATTTATGGCAGCCTGGAGGCCTGCGCGGATGCCTGTGAGCACGCCGGCGAATGTGTGCGCACCGTCGTGATGAAAAACACCTGAGCTTTTTGCGGAAATATAAGCCCAACTGCCACGCCCGGCAGTTGGGCTTTTGCAATCCTGCTTGTATGCGAAAAAGCCTTGCAAAGCAGAGGGTTGTATGCTATAATCGGCTTAACTGAATGAGGACTGGAGTTGAAAAGATGCGCATGATTTCCTGCTGATTATCTGGGATATAGCGAAAGGCGGCGTTATTTGCCGCTTGGCTTTGCTATGCCCGAATGCGGGAAATGTGCATCTGACAACAGACATGATATCACTGCGCCCAGGCTGGGGGCAGTGGCTTTCAATGGTTGTGGGATGGTTTTCCTGCGACCATTTTTATTATTTAGGAGGGCATATCATGTCTTTGATTCAGGTTGCAAACTTGACCTTTGGCTACGATGGCAGCTATGAAAACATTTTTGAGAATGTCAGCTTTCAAATTGACACCAACTGGCGGCTGGGGTTTACCGGACGCAACGGTCGGGGCAAGACCACCTTTCTGAACCTGCTCCTGGGGAAATATGCGTACCGGGGCAGTATTTCGGCCTGCGTAGAATTTTCGTATTTTCCCTATACCGTCTCCGATGGCAGCGTGTTGGCGCTGGAGGCGGTGGAGCAGATGCACCCGGACTACGAATACTGGCGTGTGGCTAAGGAAATGGCGGCTCTGGAGCTGAGCGAAGAGGTACTCTGTCGGCCTTACAGCACCCTCAGCAACGGCGAGCAGACCAAATTACAGCTGGCGGTTCTCTTCTCCAGGGAAAACAATTTTCTGCTCATCGACGAGCCGACCAACCATCTGGATATTCGTGGCCGAGAGCTGGTGAGCCGGTATTTGCAAAGCAAGAAGGGCTTCATTCTGGTATCTCATGATCGGGCCTTTCTGGACGGCTGTGTGGATCACATCCTGTCCATCAACAAGGCGGATATTGCAGTGTGCCGTGGTAACTTTTCCACCTGGATGGAGAACAAGCAACGGCAGGATGCTTTTGAGCAGGCGCAGAATGAAAAGCTGAAGAAGGAAATCAGCCGCTTAGAGGAAACCGCCCGGGAGAAGGCCAGATGGAGTGACCGGGTGGAAGCTACAAAAATCGGGTTTGGCCCCTGTGATCGGGGCTATATCGGACACAAGGCAGAGAAAATGATGGCCCGTTCCAAGGCCATTGAAAAGCGGCAAACAGCAGCCATTGAAGAAAAAAGCAAGCTGCTGAAAAACATTGAGCGCAGCGATGTCTTGAAAATCCTCCACACGCACTATCAAACCAGACGCATGGCAGAGCTGAAAGGGGTCAGTATCTGCTATGGAGAGTCGCTGGTGTGCCAAAATGTCAGCTTTGAGATTCTGCAGGGGGACCGGATCGCCCTGCGGGGAGCAAACGGCTGTGGCAAAAGCAGCCTCATCAAGCTGATCTGTGGGCAGGACATTCCCTACACCGGGCAGTTCTGGAAGGGAAACGGACTGAAAATATCCTATGTCAGCCAGGATACCTCCCAATTGCGGGGCAAAATCAGCGCTCTGGCGAAAGAGCGGGGCGTGGAGGAAAGCCTGTTTCTGGCTATGCTGGCGAAGCTGGATGTTCCCAGAACCCAACTGGAACGGGACATGGCAAGCCTGAGCGCCGGGCAGAAGAAAAAGGTGCTGCTGGCCCTGTCCATTTCCCAGCAGGCCAATCTCTATGTCTGGGACGAGCCCATGAACTATATCGACGTGATCTCCCGGATGCAGATTGAGGATGTCCTGCTTTCCTCCTGGCCTACCATTTTATTCGTGGAGCATGACCGGGCCTTTTGCGACCGTGTGGCAACAAAAACCGTGGCGCTGTAAAAAAGCGCCCTCCTTTCTCACAAGTCAAAAGAAGCCCCACAGCGGCTGAACCGCTGTGGGGCGCGTTATTCAGGGGGTGCATCCGTCACCGGTGATGACCCGGCATCCGCCGGTCTTCACATTTCGCAGGGATACCTCCCGGGCACCTCGGACCAAAAGGCCGCAGTCAGCGGGAGCGGTCGCAGTCAGATCGGAGGGGGCCAGATCAAAGAAGCAGCCCTTCAGCGGGAGATTCACAGAGGATTTTCTGGTATAGTCAATGTTTTCCAGAGAAATGTTCTGAATATTGCCGTTGCTGCCGATTATGCCCATGGCATTTTCACCCATGCAGGTGATGCCGCTCAGGTGCACGCTACGGATGGCGCACGCTGCGCCTGCGCTGTGCTTCTGGGACTTATCCAGGTGCATATCGTGGCGCAGGGCCATGAGGAAAATGGGTTCGCCATTGCCCCACCAGTTACCTGCCCGGATGCGGGTGTCAATCAGACAGTTGCTGACCCGGACATTTTCCACCAGAGCGCATTCGTCGTGGCACATGATGCACAGCCCCCGGTTGCTTTCCCGGATGATGCAGTTGGAGATCATGACATTACGCACCACGCTGTAAATATAGCCGATGACGATGGCCTTGGAGCAGGAGCGGAGAATGCAGTTGGTGATGACCACGTCCTCACAGGGCTTGTCCCAGTTGGTGATGCAGGAAAGGGCGATGCAGTCGTCTCCGGAGGAAATATTGCAGTCGGAAATGATGACGCCCTTGCAGGCGGAAATGTGGATGCCGTCGTCATTGGGGATGTTCAGGTCCGTATCGATGGTCAGCCCCATGATCTTTACATTTTCGCATTCGGAAAAGGTAAGGGTCCAGCAGGGCGCGTCAATCAGCCGGATACCGCTGACGACCAGATTTTTTGCCCCGTGCATAAACAGGCACTGGGCAGGGCGCGGCCCGATGGGATGGGTGCATTCGCGCCTTTGCGCTTCGCTGAAGGGAACCTTACTGCCGGGAACGTCATAGGCATCCAAATCGTAAAAGGCGTGACCGCTGAAATCAACGGTGCCGCTGCCGGTAATGGATACATTGTCACAGCCCAGGTTGACGATCAGAGCCCGCAGAACGCCCAACTCATTGTGGTAGTAATCCTGGGGCGGGTAGTCCGCCAGATCGGAAGAGGCCTTGATGACCGCGCCTGCTTCCAGATGCATGGAAACGCCCTGCAGGTTGATGGTTCCCGTGAGGAAGGTGCCTGCGGGCACGACCAGTGTCTCGCCCCGGCTCTTTGCGTCTGCAATCGCGGCAGCGAAGGCCTGAGTATTCATGAATTTGCCGTCTCCGACAGCGCCGTAGCTTAAAAGATTTACCATTTTCTCCACGCTCCTCAGTATAATTCCGGCAGCCGGTCTTTGGTAATGGCCCAGGGGTGGCTGTACAGGGCCCGAAGAGCGGCATCGGTGGTGTATTTTTCTGTGGTGCAGAATTCGCCGCACCAGGTCATATAGCTTACCCATTCCGCTTTTTCTGCGGACAGAGCCTCGGCAGAGGGAAGCGTGCCGATTTCTCCAATCAGGCAGAGCTTGCGCTGAGGGGTGATCTTTTTCAGCTGTGCCAGTTCATCGGTGTGGGCGGTATGCAGATGAGCGGGGGGATACAGATCCCGGGAGATAATGTCCACCGTGTCGTCTCCGGGATAGCCGGCGGGGTCAGGAGAATTCCATACCCAGATCAGGTTGTTCAGCCCGTGGAGCGTTGTATACCGGTGGTACATCAGCCGCCACAGGGCCTTGACGGGCTCCGGCCCCCGGCTGCCCCACCAGAACCAGTTGCCGTCGCCCTCGTGGAAGGGCCTCCAGAGAATGGGAACGCCGGCATCCCGGAAGGGGCGCAGCAGCGCCGCCATCATATCCATGTCGGAGAGCAGGGCCCGGTTCTCCGGCGTTCCGCTGAGGAGGGCTTTTTCCGGGTCAAAATCGGTGTTGTCCGTGAAAAAGGATTTGCCGTGGCCTCCCAGCGGGGAAAACCAGTGCCAGGTGAAGGTCAGAAGTCCCTTCTGCTCTGCCCAGGCCCATGCCTGACGCAGGGTTCCGTAGTTGTTGGAGACCTCCTCCATACATTCCTCATCGGAATCCAGATAGTTGATATTGGGAGAGTAGGAAAGCAGCTCGAATCCCACCAGAGCGCTCTGTTTTCCGGTGATTTTCTCGATGTGGTGCAGTTCCTCAAGATCCCGGGTCTTTGTGTGCTGACCGGTCAGAATGCCGTGACCTGCCAGCTGAGCAAGATAATCCATCAGGCGATGTACACAGGGCTGGGCCTGGGGATTGCAGGGTGTGGTGATGTAGTCCATAGCTATGCCTCCGTGCCCATCCGGTGAAGGACGGGAATGTATTCTTCGCCGGATGTGGTGACGATTACGGTTTTTTCCTCTCCCGGCCACAGATCAAAGTCGTTATCGGTAAATTCGGTTCCCTCCGGCTGGGCCAGATGGAGCATCCAGACGAAACGGTCCGCCATTAGGCACAGTGCGTACCGTCCGGGGCCCAGGGCCTGAACCTGGGTGTGGATCCGGGCATCGGGAGTGAGCGTCCGGGCAAAGGGTGCGAAGAAATACTTTGTTTCGCTGATGCACTGACCGTCCTCTGTCAGCCGTGCCCGAAGGACGGCATCGGCAGGATCGAAGACTGTGCCGGTCAGATCTACCTCCGTCAGCCGGATGGACTGATTTTCACCCAGGTGAACTCCGGACTGTCCTTCCAGCAGAACTTTGCCATCCAGCGTCATGAGCGTCCAGGAAAGATCGGCTTCCTTTGGAAAGCGGGTGTCATTCATGCCCCAGATTTCCAGTGTGCCCGGGTCCCCCTTCCAATGGCTGGGCCATTGGGCGCTGCCCTCGTCGGTCTGTACGTCCCAGCCCCGGATGCAAAGGGCCAGGGGGGCCATGGCGGCCTTGAGGGCATGGTAAACCGGCTTGGTGCGCAGCCTGAAGTCAATCAGGGACCAGTTGTGCACACCGTAGCTGTCGCTGAGAGTCCAGAACAGAAGGCCGGAGCAGGTGAATTTCTGCCGCCGGAATTCCTCGTAGATGTGGCGGGTAAGCTCTGCCTGAATTGCCTGACTGCGCAGGATAAACTGCTGGGGAGAGAATGCATCGGTTCCAAAATATTTTTGCACCATGCGCCCCAGAAGACCGTGATTCTGGCAGCTGTTGGTATGATGGAGCCATACGGGGTCATCCGGGCACATATGCTCCGGGGAAATGCAACTCTGGGCGGTTTCCATGGGCATGGCACCCATCACGCCGAATTCGCTGAAAAATTTTACGCGGAAATCCGTAAAATGCCACAGGTCCAGATAATGGGGATGGCTGTCCACATGGGTCAGCAGCCAGATGTGCTGGTCTCCATGCCGGCAATCGGCCTGAGCCGTGCCGCCGAAGGGGCTGCTGGGCCGATATATCAGGGTCGGACACAGCTCCTTTACAAGGCCGGGGAGAATTTCTTCATAGATTCTGCCACCGTACCAGGGAAGGTCCGGGTTCCACTGCTTCTGGGACAGGTACATTTCCTGAATTTCATTGTTTCCCGCCCAGCCGATCAGGCTGGTGTGACGGCGCAGGCGGCGGATGGCCTTCCGGGCCTCCGTGGTGATGTTTTCCACGAAGCCGGGGTCGTGATCCGGGTAATATCCGCAGGCATACATGAAATCGTGCCAGATCAGAATGCCGGATTCATCGCAGGCATCCATCAGGGTCTCGGAGGCGTAAACGCCGCCGCCCCAGATCCGCAGCATATTCATGCCGGAATCCCGGGTCAGGGCGATGAGCCGACGCTCCTTTTCCGGGGTGATACGCCCGGGCAGACAGTCGCAGGGAACATGATTGGCACCCTTGCAGAAAACCGGCACACCGTTGAGCAGGAAGGTAAATCCCGTCTCTCCTTCCGGCAGGGCGGGCTCAATCAGCCGTATGCTGCGAAGTCCCAGCCGCTGCTCCCGGCAGTCAACCGGACTGCCGTCCCGGTCCAGCAGCGATACCCGCAGGGTGTAAAGATACGGCTCACCCATGCCATTGCACCACCACAGCCGGCTGTTGGGAATGGTCAGCTCCAGCGTCTGGCAGGAAGCAGGGGCATCGGTGTGGGTGGCAACGGGGTTGCCTTGGGCATCGAGAATGGTGCACACCAGGGTCATGGGCTCCCGGGAGAAAATTTCTGCTTCCACGGACACGGAAACGTTGCAGCTCTCACCCTCGGCAAGGACAGATTCTGCCACCCGGGCATACACGTCCTGAATGCTGCCCGCTTCGGCAGCCGTCAGGTATACGGAGCGCCAGATGCCGCAGGAGGGCAGCCAGATGGTCCAGTCCCAGCCGTATACATACTGGGGCTTGCGCATCCACACCCGCCAGGGCTGCTCGTTGTTCCACATGGTCTCCATCTGTGCCAGATCGTGGGCCTGGGCGCTGACAAGTCCCTGATCGATGCGGACAAGCAGGGTGTTTTCCCCGGGGTGGAGGAGCTGTGACACATCCCAGGTGACCTCCACAAAAGCGTTTTCGTGGCGCCCGACGTATGTGCCGTTGAGGTATACGTCTGCCGTGGTGTCCAGTCCCTCAAAGGTCAGCCTCATGACCGGCGCAAGGGCCTCCCGGTCCAGACGGAAGCTCCGGGAACACCAGAATTCCTTGTCCTCCACCCAGCGGCAGGCAAGGCTGTTGTCGTCCTGCAGGGGCTCGGAAATCAGCCCACCCTCAATCAGCGGTGTGTGGACATCTCCCGGCACCCGGTAGGGAAGTGTGGCCATTTCGGTGAAGCGCCCGGGGCTTCTGGCCCCAATGTCACAGTAGCCCATGCGCCATATGCCGTCCAGAGAGATCGTCGTGTTTCTCATGTTCATTCACCTCACAGAAAAACTGTGCCGGGCACCTCCCGGCTGGGAAGACAGGGACCGGGAGTTATATTTTTTGATGATCCCGGCGGTATTGCTGGGGCTTCTGCCCGGTTATTTCCTGGAAAACATCGGAAAAATGACTACTGGAGCAAAAATGCAGATTCAGCGCGATCTGGGAAACCGGATCCGTTGTGGTTACGAGGAGCAGCTTTGCCCGCTCAATTCTGGCATATTTGATATAAGTGCTGATGGATACGCCCATCTCCTGCTTGAATTTGCGGGATAAATGGGATTCGGAGTAGCCAACCCGCCGGGAGAGAATCTCCAGAGTAAGGGCCTGATCGGCATTGAGCTCGATATAGTCCCGGCAGGCCTGAATCTGGGCGGATACGTTGGGCCCGGTGCGATGCTTGTGAATGCGCTGGATGAAATCCTCATACATGGCGTGGTTGATGGACCGCAGCTCGGAGATGGTGGTGCACTCCACCATGCTCTGAATATAGCTGTCACCGACGCTGTAGGCCATATCCGGGGAGAGCCCCGCCTGAATTGCCTCCCGGACACAAAGGGAGGTGAAGGTGGTGCAGCTGATCAGGGCCTGTTGCACGGGATTTTTGCCGTTGACCCGGATACCGTTGGACATAAGGTTCGCGTTGGATATTGCCTGCTGGTAGTTCAGATCTCCCTCACGGACCATGTTCAGGAGCATCCGCTCCGCAAGCCAGACCTGCATCCGGTCCCGCTGGGGGCCCTCCGTGGGCTCAGCCTCCTCGGTTTTTGGACTCCATTTCTGAAATTGCAGGTCGCTGCGGGTCAGCTTTTCTCCGGTAACACAGCAGTGGAGCATCAGCGCGTACTGAAAAAATAGAATGGAGGATACCACCGGAAGCTGCCGCATGAGACGGATGAAGCTTTCCCGCCAGGAAAGGTCGATGCCGTAATGCTGGACGCTGCTTTCAATGGATTCAACGGAAATGTCCGAGTTGAAAACCGGCCCCATAACATAGACCGAATCCAGCGTATCCTCCCGCCGCAGAAAGACGGCGCACCACATGAGACCCAGCTGGTCGCCCATAATCAGGGGCAGCGTGGAGCTCCTTCCGTAAGCCATCATGTAGTCCCGGTATCCATTCTTTTCAAACATTTTATCAAGGACCAGATGCTCGGTGCTGGCGCTGCATAAGTGACCATCGGAGGAATAGTGCCAGAAATATAGACCGGTTTCGCAGCTGAGCAGCTCCTGAATAAATGCCAGCTTGCTTTCCAGAGACAGGACTTCGCTTGCCATAGATGACCTCCATTCGTGGCTTTCGAGTTTCTTTTAACATGATGATATCATATCCTTGTGAAAGAAACAAGATATTTGTCTTGATTTTATAAATAGCAAAAAAATGATATTTAAAGCATAAATTTTGTTGAAACAAATGGAGAAAAAGGCTACTATACCCCATAGAGGCGGGGAAATTCCCTGAAAAAACGATAAGGAGAGACGAAAATGGCGTTTGGCAAGAAAAAGCAGCCCACCCTGCGGGAAGACAGGCTTCCGCTGTGGAAGCTGCTGGCGTGGAAATCCTCCGATATAACCACGGCGGCGGGTTTTTTGATTGTAAACAACTATCTGATGCTGTTCTGCACGGATTTTCTGGGCATGGACGCGGCGGTGGTCGGCACCATTTTGCTGATCAGTAACATCATCGACTTTGTCACCGACCTTCTGGCGGGCTTCCTGGTGGACAACACCAATACCAGGTGGGGCCGGGGCCGCCCCTATGAGCTGGCGATTTTCGGTGTGTGCATCTGCACCATGCTGATGTTCTTTACCCCCGATCACTGGAGCATGGGCGTGAAAATCGGCTGGATTTTCTGCACCTACACCTTTACCTATGGCATTTTCCAGACCCTGCGCAATGCGGGCCAGCAGGTTTACAGCATTCGGGCCTTCCGGAAGAACCGGGTTGTCATGGGCAAGCTGGGCTCCTACGGCGGTCTGATTACCACCCTGGGCTCCATGGTGGTTTCCACCTCCTTCCCCAAGCTGATGGCAAGCACCGTCACCGGTGCCGCCGACTGGGGCAAGCTGGTGATGATTTTTATGATCCCCCTGACCCTGATTGCCGGTCTGCGCTTCCTGCTGGTCAAGGAGGACCTGACCATCGATGCCGGTGCTACCGCTGAGAAAATCGGTCTGAAGACCGTCTGGAAAATGGTAAAAACCAATAAGTACGCCCTGTATTATGCGGGCATCATGTGTATTTTCAATACCATTACCAGCCTGGGCGCAACCAGCTACTATTTCAAGTACGTTGTCGGAAATGAGGGAATTGCCGGTATCATTTCCATTATGGGAACACTGCTTCTGCCGGTTATGCTGATTTTCCCCGCCATTATGAAAAAGCACAGCGCCGCAAAGATCGTGGCGGCGACGGGCGTTATGGCGGCGGTGGGCTATGCCATCAACGGCTTTGCCGGTGCCAGCATCCCCGTGCTGCTGGCGGCAGCTGTCGTCTATTCCGTCGTTAAGCTGCCTGTCTCCTATCTGCAGGGCATTATGCTGATGGACCTGGGCACCTACAATGAATACAATCATCTGCCCCGTATGGATGCCTCCATTACGGCGCTGTATGGCGGTTTCGGTACCCAGGTTGGTCAGGGTCTGGGCGGCTTCCTGATGGGCATTGCCCTGTCCGCCGCGGGCTACGTTCAGGGTGCCGGCGGAGATGTATCTGTCCAGCCGGAGAGCGCAATCCGGATGATTCAGGCAATGTACAGCTGGGTTCCCCTGATTTTGACAGTTGGCATGATTGTCCTTGCTTTGCTGCTGGACAAGCTGGATAAGCAGATGCCCGCCATTGAGGCTGAGCTGGCAGCCCGGAAAACTGCCACACAGGAATCCTGATTAAAAAATTCCGCTCCTATATTGGCGTTTGAAAGAGAAAAATACGAAAATATCCCCCTGACACGGTGCAGACCTGTGTCAGGGGGATGCTTTTATTCAGCCATGGTGTGGACGGTTCCGGGGGTTATGCCGTTCTCATTGAAGGCATCGATGGCGTAATAGTAGGTCTGACCCGCGTTCAGGGTGGTGAGCAGCAGTTGGCAGTCGTCGTATACCAGCCAGCTGTTGTACAGCTTGTCCGGGGCGATTCCATAGCGGACATTGTAGCCTTGGGCATCGGCTACAGCCTGCCAGGTCAGGCGGCAGGTCATGGCATCCTCCATGACCGCACTGCACCGGGTGACAGCCTCGCACCTGCTTCCCGTGCCAAGGCCGAATACCCGGATGCCGGAAATCGCCAGCTTCTTTCCGTAGGGCAGCGCAACACCGGTCAGCCGGATGTAACGGAGGCTGGTGCCGGGGGTGAGGACAAAGTAGGGATGGGGAAGGTCTGTCTCGGCCTGGGAAAGATCCCGGAGGGTGAACCAGCTTTCGCCATCCAGACTGCCCTCCAGCAGATACCGGGTGCGAAGAGAGGTGCCTGAGTCCACATAGCGCATATTGGTATCCATGCCGGAGCGCCGGGAGCGGTCAACCGCCATGACGGGAGCGCCTTCATCCGCAAAATTCAGCTGCACAGAGTGGGGTTCGCAGACCTGCCCCAGATCCACCTGAATCCACTCCCCGGCACAGCCCTCGGCGCACCACCAGGTGCGGATGCTTTCGTCCACCGCCAGACCGGGCTCGTGACCGGGGAGGGAGGAGGAGGCCTTCGTGGGCTTTTTGTAGGAAAGCAGCATATACTGGGGACTGAGGGTACCGGTATCAAATTTTCCGTCAGGAACCACCACCGGGTAATCCGCAAAAATCTGATTGCAGTAGAGCATTCCGTCTTTATCAAGGGCCGCCGGGAACAGACCCACCCGGCGCTCGAAGGATTCATTGACGGAAATCCGCATGGTGGCGGCGTGCCACAGATTGCCGTGCTTGTCGGCAATGGTGCTGCCGTGTCCGGCACCGGTGATGAATCCGCCGGGCTTCAGGCTGAAGGGCGTATTGGGCATGAAGGTGAAGGGACCCTTGGGTGAGTCACCGACGTAGTAACCATCGCCGTAGATGTGATATTCCGTGCCGGGGGCCGCGTATTGCAGGTAGTATTTCCCGTTCCATTTGTTCATATAGGCACCCTCCATGTAGGGGTAGCCCTTTCGGTTCAGGAACGCCATGACGAGATTCATGGGGAAGCTGCGCTTTCCCTCTTCCTTCCCGGGGAAGCGGAAGCGCTCCCAGCCGTGATGCCCGATATCCTGGTCAATCACGGCAACCCGCTCACCGATGGGGGTCATCTTCTCCGGATCCAGCTCAATGCACCACAGAGGCTCTATATTTCCGCAGCCCCAGTACAGGTAGGCCCGGCCGTCATCATCAAAGAACAGGTCCGGATCCCAGAAGGCAAAGGGCGCGGAAACCACCTCGAATTCGTCGGAGAGGGGGTCCTTCGTCCGCCAGATTTTGCAGGGCTGGTTCCGGCTGGAGGCGGTAAAGTAGAGATACTCACCGTTCTGCCGGACATCCGGCGCATAGCTGTACAGGTCCAGCGCCCGGTTTTCGTGCCAGGACCAGTGCATCAGGTCGTCGGAGTAGTAAAAACCGGCACTCATGCTGACAAAAAGATAGTATTTATCCTTGAAAAAGATTAGAGTGGGGTCGGCACCCTCCCGGTGCGCGCTTTTTCCGTAGTGCTGGTATTTATAGTTCAGGTCCAGCGGATTGCAATACTCTGCCATAAATAAGCCCCTTTCTTGCTTTTTATTTCATTATATCGAAAACGGCCGAAAAGGTATTGTAAAATTCTTGCTATTTTTACAGTTTTCTTAACTCGCGGTTTCCGGCGCTGACCAAATTTAGGCGGGGGATTTTGTGAAGATTGCCTGTTACAGCTCCACACCCCGGCGCCGGCTCCTGGGGTATTTTCCCGGATTCACGCCGGTGACTTTCTTGAAGGTGGCATGAAAGTAGCTCTGGGAGGAGAAGGCCAGCTGGTAGGCAATCTGGGCCAGAGACAGGTTTGTGGTCTGCATCAGGCGGATGGCCTCGTCGATTTTCTGCCGGGCAATATAGTCTGTCAGCCGGATGCCTGTGCACTGGTGAAAGTGATGGCTCAGATAGGAGCTGCTGACATTGTGCTCCCGGGCAAGGGACTCCACCGTGATTTTCTGATACAGTCTGCCGTTGATGCACTGAGCCACATCCCTGACCAGCTGCGTGCCGCTGCCGCAGAGCCGCAGGTCGTGTACCCGCTTCGTAAAATCCAGAATCATTTCCGTGAACAGATGGTAATGATCGTGGGCAGACTGGATGTGCTCCGTCTGCTGGATGTAGGCATCGGAAAGGGACATGGCCCGATCGTAGTCCATGCCGCCAAGAACCGCCGCCCGGCAGGCCAGGGTCGTGGAGGTAATCATGATGTTTTTCAGGGCACTCAGGGAGGTGTTGGAGACCTTGCCCATATTCAGTCCCAGAAGATTGACCTCCGTCAGGGCGGACTGGGCCTGATCCAGAAGGCCGTATTCTATGCATTTCATCAGATGATTTTCGTATTGGGCGGTATTGTGGTGCACCGGCTCGGAGGAAAGGTCCCTGCGAAACTGCCTGCCCGCGTCGGCGTGGACGGAAAGCTGGGGCAGAAAATCGCTTTTTCCGTTTATCAGATAGTTCAGGAAGGACAGATGGTTCAAAAACAGCGAAAGGGATGCTATGGGCAGATCTCCCAGCTGCTGCCGCATTTCCCGGATATCCCTCCGGGGGAGCCCCAGTCGCTTTATGATATGGGTTACGGTATCTGCCGTCAGGGGATATTCGGTGGCGGGGCCCAGAAGCACCACCCGGCCCGTTTCCCTGGCCAGGATTTTTCCGCAGAACACATATTCGTCTGTAACGATGTAGCCGGCGCACCCGGCTTCAACATTCAGGCCGGCGGTGTAGAAATGGCGGATAAAATCCCCACAGTCTTCGGGGGCAGCTGACTGGATGCAGACGGGGATGTGGGATATGCTTGCATAGTGCTTCAGCAATATGTCCAAATTCGACGGTGCCATTTTCTCTGCTCCTTTTGCGTATTTGTAAATATATTATCAAAAAAATAAGAATATTACAAGAAAGAAATTCCGGTTTTTTATAAAATATAAAGAAAAAGGAAAGGTGAGGGCGTATTATGGCATTACGGATTCAGGAATTGACGGAGGGCAGGGTGGAGAACCATATTCTGCCCTTTTTCTGGCAGCATGGCGAGGATCCGCAGACCCTGCGGACCTATATGCGGGTGATCCATGATGCCAACTGCGGTGCCGTTTGCGTGGAAAGCCGCCCCCACCCGGATTTCTGCGGAGAAAAATGGTGGGCAGATATGGATGTAATCCTGGACGAGGCCAGAAAGCTGGATATGAAGGTCTGGATTTTGGACGACAGCCATTTCCCCACGGGCTTTGCCAATGGCGCGGTGCAGAATGCTCCGGCGGATTTGCAGCGGCGCAGTATCTACTGCCGACGGATTCACGTGAAACGGGGCCAGAAAAAGAAAACTCTGAATTTTGAAAAGATTGCCCGGCAGATTCCGACAACCACCATGGGCAGCCTGATGAACCGGGCTCTGGGGGACACGAAGCAGCACTGGGATGACGATAAAATTCTGGATATTTCCGCGGAAGTCCCCGGCGAATGCCTGCCGGTGCCCGTAAAGTGGGAGAAGACAGGGAATAAGGTGGTCGTTACGCTGCCCGAAAATGCCCGGAAGCTGTATGTCAGCTTTACCACACGCAATGCGGGAATCCACCGGTCCTACATCAATATGCTGGACGCGGAATCCTGCCGGATCCAGATTGACGCGGTATACGAGCCCCACTACGCCCATTATAAGGAATACTTTGGAAATACCATTGCCGGCTTTTTCTCCGATGAGCCGGAGCTGGGCAACGGCGTTTACTTTAAAAATGATATTGCCGTCGGCTCGGATTTTGACTATCCCTGGAGCCGCCAGCTGGAGGCACGGCTGGCGGAAAAATGGGGCGAGGACTGGAAACGCTGCCTGCCCCTGCTTTGGGACGAAGATACCGATGAGACCCGGCGGGCAAAATGTCGCTATGATTACATGGACGCAGTGACCCGGCTGGTGGAGAGCTGCTTCTCCCAGCAGCTCGGCAGCTGGTGCCAGGAGCGGGGTGTCCGCTATATCGGTCACATGATCGAGGACGGAAATCAGCACGGACGCATGGGCGCCTCTCTGGGCCATTTCTTCCGGGGCCTTTCCGGACAGCACATGGCGGGAATCGACGATATCGGCGGTCAGGTTCTGCCCCAGAAGGAGGATGCCCCCGCAGAGGGAAAGTTCAAGCTGCTGGGGGGCCGGGACGGTGAGTTTTACCACTATCTGCTGGGCAAGCTTGGGGCCTCTGACGCAGCCATCGACCCGAAAAAACGGGGAAATGCCATGTGTGAAATCTTCGGCAACTATGGCTGGAGCGAAGGCCCCCGGATGGAAAAATTCCTGGCGGACCACTTCATGGTACAGGGAATCAACTATTATGTTCCCCATGCCTTCAGCGCCAAGGCCTATCCGGACCCGGATTGCCCGCCCCATTTCTATGCCCACGGTCATAATCCCCAGTACCGCCACTTCGGGCAGCTGATGGCCTACATGAACCGGGTGTGCAGTTTGATCTGCGATGGGCGGAGCGTGGTGCATACGGCGGTTTTGTACCACGGAGACTGCGAGTGGAGCGGAGATGCCATGCTGTCCCAGAAGGTGACACGGGTGCTGATGGAAAATCAGATTGATTGCCATGTGATTCCTGCGGACGTATTTGAAGAGCCTGGGCGCTATCAGACCCAGCTGACAGAACAGGGCCTGCTTGTCAACGGAAACTGGTATGATACGCTGATCGTGCCCGGCGCAAGCCATATCCCGCCGTCCCTGTCCGGGGCCCTGGAAAGCTGGGGCAACACGGGCTGTAAGGTGCTCTTTGTTGACAGACTGCCTGCGGAAGCGGCATCCGGCAGGGTGGTTTCCCTGGCAGAGCTTCCCGGGCTGGTTACCGTGGATATGGCTCTGGAGCCTGCCCACTGGCGGCTGCGTACCCTCCATTACCGGGGGGCGGAGGAAATCTTCTACCTGGTAAACGAGGACGACAAGCCCTACAGCGGTACGCTGACTGTTCCCAGAATCCCCGGCGGATACCGCTATGATGCCTGGGAGAACAAAACCTATCCTCTGGAATGCACCTATTCCGGGGAGCGGACCCGCATTCCGGTTACGCTGGAGCCGGGGGAGAGCTGGATTCTTGCGGTGGGAACCTGCGGGGGCTGTTGTGAGCCTGCCCTGCCTGAGGGAAGGGAAATAAAGCTGGAGGGCACCTGGCGGCGCTCCGTGTGCAAGGCATCGGATTATCCCCATTTTACCGGGGAAAGAGAAATTACTGCCTTTGGGGACTACGGCAGGGAGGATAAGAGATTTTCCGGCTTCATCGCCTACGAAACAGAAGCGGATTACCCCGGCGCGGGCCGCACCGTCCTGGAGATCCGGGACGCGGGGGAGGATGTGGAAGTCTTTGTAAACGGTGTAAGCGCCGGAATTCAGGTGCTTCCGCCCTTCCGGTACGATATCTCCGGGCTGCTTCAGAAGGGCAGGAATACCCTTCGGATTGAGGTGGCAACCACGCTGGAGCGGGAGCGGAATGTAAACCGCAAAAATTGGGCCCCCATCGGCATCCTGGGACCGGTGTGCCTGTACTATCGATAAAAGGAGTCCGGAATGAAGAAGCAGGTGTTTAATCCCTATCTGCCGCTGTGGGAGTATGTTCCCGACGGAGAGCCCCATGTGTTTGGCGACAGGGTATATGTTTACGGAAGCCACGACCGCTTTAACGGGAGGGCCTACTGCGAAAACGACTATGTTTGCTGGTCCGCACCGGTCACAGACCTGACAGACTGGCGCTGTGAGGGCGTAATTTACCGGAAAACCCAGGCTCCCGGCAATCAGAAGAAAAAGCCGAAGCCCATGTATGCCCCGGATGTGACCCGGGGGCCCGACGGACGGTACTATCTGTACTACAGTCTGGCCTTTCAGAATGACATTCAGGTGGCGGTTTCCGATTCTCCCGCCGGGAAATACCGTTTTTACGGTATCGTCCATCATCCCGACGGTACACCCTACGGAAAAAAGAAGACGGACCGGTTCGCCTTTGACCCGGCGGTTCTGACCGATGACGATGGGCGGGTTTGGCTTTACTCCGGCTTTGGAATGATGGCCTTTTTCAGGAATAAATACCGCCAGAGCCAGTGCATGGAGCTGGAAGGGGATATGCTGACGGTCAAATCCGTAAAGCCGCTGATCCCATGCAAGCGGACCAGCGCCGGAACCGGCTTTGAGGGACATGAATTTTTTGAAGCCAGCTCCATCCGGAAATTTGATGGAAGGTATTATTTCATTTATTCCTCCGTGCTGAGCCACGAGCTGTGCTATGCGGTCAGCGATTACCCGGACCGGGAATTTCGCTATGGCGGGCTGCTCCATTCCAACGGAAATATCGGCATCGGCGGAAAGGAAAAGCCCCAGTGCGACTGGGGCAATAACCACGGCTCCATTGAGCGGATCAACGGAAAATACTACATTTTTGGTCACCGCCAGACCAATTGCCATGAATATTCCAGACAGGGTGTGGCGGAGGAACTGCGGTTTGAGAACGGGAACTTCTGCCCTGCGGAAATGACCTCCTGCGGCTTAAACGGCGGTCCGCTGGAGGATGTCGGCAGATACCCTGCGGGAATTGCCTGCGTTCTTATGGGAAAAGAGGGAGCCTGCAAGACCAATATGGTCAAAAACAGGGATACCCACCCCTTCTTCACCCAGGAGCGGGAGGACTGTGAGGAGGACGGAGGCCATTACATAAAAAACATTACCGATGGCACGCTGATTGGCTACCGCTATTTTGATTTCCGAGGTCCCCGGAAAATTACCGTTGGCGTGCGGGGCAGCGGTGACGGACAGCTGCTGGTGCTGCAGGAGCCGGAGGGCGCGTGCATTGGGAGCATTTCCGTCACGGCCTCTGACCAATGGCACTCCGCTGCGGGATACATTCGCCCCGAAACCGGAAAGCACCCCCTTTTCTTCCGCTACCGGGGAGCCGGGACCGTGGAGCTGAAGGACTTTACGCTGGAGCAAGGAGAATAATATGGCCTTTTTATGGACGCTGCTGGGAATTTTGGGATTCCTGGCCCTGATGCTGGTGCTTTGGATGTGCTCCATGCACCGCAATATGCCCTGGCAGAACTGCCTGGCAATTCTGAAAAACCTGAAGCTGCCCCTTCCGAAATTCCTCATGGACTATGCGCTGACGGGAGAGCGGGATTACACCACGCTTCCGGATCCGCTGGTCATGGCGGACGGCACGCCGGTTTCTGCGCCGGAGCAGTTTGACGGGCGCAGAGCGGAAATCCTGAAGCTTTTCCGGGAAAATGTGTACGGAACGCTGCCGGAGGAGGGCTTTGATACCGCTTTCACCGTTCTGGAGGAGGGGGAGGCCCTGGACGGCACCGCCCTGCGCAGGCAGGTCAAAATCACCGTAACGACCGGAAAGGGCACCGCTGACGCACTGATGCTGCTGTATCTTCCAAAGTGGGCGGAAAAGGTGCCTGTGGTGGTGGGCCTGAATTTTCGTGGGAACCCCACCGTTCTGGAGGACCCGGAAATACTGCCTTCCCTGACCCAGGACACTGCGGACGGAAAATGGGCCCGGAAGCGGGGCAGCGCTGCCGGACGCTGGTGCATTGCCGAGGCCGTTGCCCGGGGATACGCTGTGGCAACGGTCTGCTCGGCGGATTTTGCGCCGGACCATAAGGAAGGCTATCGCAGCCGGGTCATCGGATTGTTTGATGAGCCGGAATTTAAGGCCATTGGCGGCTGGGCCTTCGGCCTGATGCGCTGCGCGGATTATTTGAGCCGGGATGCGGCCATTGACCCGGGCCGGATGGCAGTGATTGGTCATTCCCGGCTGGGCAAGGCGGCCCTCTGGGCCGGTGCCAACGACAGCCGGTTCGGGCTGGTGATCTCCAATGACTCCGGCAACTCCGGCGCAAGCCTCAGCAGGGGCAACCACGGAGAAACGGTTTTCACCATCAATCAGGCCTTTCCTCACTGGTTTGCCTCCGGGTACCGCCGGTACGGAAAAAATGAAAACGCTCTGCCGGTGGATCAGAATTTGCTGCTGGCGGCAATCGCCCCGCGGAAGCTGTATGTTGCCAGTGCGGAGGACGATCTGTGGTCCGATCCTCAGGGCGCATTTAACAGCCTCCAGTCCGCAAAGAGGGCCTATGGTCTGCTGGGCAGAGCGGTGCTTGACGACACCTGCCCGGCAGTGGGGAGCCATTGCTTCTGTGAGACAATGGGCATCCATGTCCGCAGGGGCGGTCATGATATTACCCCGGAGGACTGGGGCCATTACCTGGCCTTCATGGACCGGTATCTGAAGGGATGAGAAAAACTATGGCAAACGCAAATAAACCAAGGGCCAGGGAGCCGATGAAACCCCGGTTCTGGGGCTTTTTCCTGCTGTTCGGTCTGCTTTCGGCGGTCTTTTGCCCGGTGATGGGGTCGGTCTGGGGGCTGGTGCCGGGGGTTCTCCTGGGAGGGCTGTGCTACTACCTTTTTGTTGTGCTGAAGGTCCAGCAGCTGCTGAGACAGAAGGAAAGCCCGGAGGAGCAGCTGGCCCATGAAAGGGCGGCCCATACCGCCCGGGAAATCGCCCGGGGCGGCATTGTGCTGCTGGAGAACAGGGACGGCCTGCTGCCCCTGGAAAAGGGGAGTAAGCTGAATCTGGTGGGTCTGCGGACCGTGCAGATGAGCTACAACGGCGGTGGCAGCGCAGCCAGCGATGAGAGTAAATGCACCACGCTGGAATCGGCCCTGCGGCAGACCGGCTTCTGCCTGAATGAAGACCTTTTGAACCTGAGCTATCATTATTTGAAAAACGGAAAGGCCAGCATTGCCTCTCCGGGCAAGGGCTTCCGGGTTACCCAGGGTACTTCCCAGCGGGGCGGTGCGGAATTTGCGCCGAAGCCCGGGGCACCGGTAAAGCCGGAAATCAGCCCGGAGGTTCTGCGGGATACCACGCTGTATGCTGACGGACGGACGGTGCTGGAGCACGGAGCGGATGTCAGTGATGTGGCTCTGGTGGTCCTGAGTCGGGGCGGCGGCGAAGGCTATGACTTTGATCCCCGGGATCTGAGGCTGATCGAAAGTGAGCGTCAGCTGCTGGAGGAAACCTGCCGGGTGTTCGACAAGGTGATTCTGGTACTCAACACCGTCAATACGGTGGAAATGGGCTGGCTGAAGGAATTTCCACAGATCCGGGCGGTGCTCTGGGTTGGTTTTCCGGGGACCTCCGGGAATCTGGCACTGGGGGATATCCTCTGCGGCGATGTAAGCCCCAGCGGCTGCCTGCCGGACACCTGGGCCGCAAGCAATCTGAGCGCCCCTGCGGCAAATAATTTCTGCCAGATGCAGCAAGACGGAACCTGGAGCAAGCAGAGCTTCCACTATGCCAACGCACCTGAGAAAAAAGGCTACTTCCTGCATTGCAGCGAGGGCATTTATGTCGGCTACCGCTATTATGAGACCCGGGCAGCGGTGGATGACCAGTTTGACTACAATAAGACGGTGGTCTGGCCCTTTGGTCACGGCCTGAGTTACACCACCTTTTCCCAAAAAATCCTGTCCTTCAACGGGGAGACGCTGAAGGTCCGGGTGGAAAATACCGGAAAACGGGCGGGCAGAGCGGTGGTTCAGTGCTATATGACCCCGCCCTACACAGGCCGGGTGGAGAAAAGCGCGGTCCAGCTCATCGGCTATGACAAGACGCCCCTCCTGAAGCCCGGCGGGGAGGCCGTGCTGGAGCTGAATATCCCCCGCCGCCGTCTGGCAAGCTTTGATGCCGGGAGGGGCGCCTGGGTGCTGGAGGCGGGAGAATATATCCTGTCCGTCCGGGAAAATGCCCACGCCGCCCTGGACAGCATCAGCTGGCAGGTGACGGAGGAAATCCGGCTGCCGGGAACCCGGGCGCTCTTTGCAGAGGCGGATACGGATTCCCTGACCCGGAGCTTTGCCCCTGAGCACCGGGCCTTTACCGGCCCCCGGGAGGCGGATTTTACTGCACAGGCGGAGGTTCTGGCGGCTCTGGATTTCCGGGTGCCCACCGATGCGGAGCTTGGGCTGACGGAAATGCCCGCTCTGGGCGTGGATTCCGGGCTGAAGCTTGGGGATATGCGTGGCATTCCGAAAGCGTACAAGCGGTGGGATGCCTTCGTCCGGCAGCTGAGCCTTGGGGAGCTGTGCGACCTGTGCGGAAACGGAGCCTGGCAGACCCGACCGATTCCAAGACTGGGAGTTCCCGGAACCAGAGCACCCGACGGCTCCACCAGCATGGCGGCTACCGTGTTCAGCGCACTGGTGCTGGGCACCGGAAAGGCTGGCATTACCTGGCCTTGTCCCAGTGTGCTGGCGGCAAGCTTTGACCCGGCTATGGCAGCCCAAATGGGAGAAAACCTTGGTGCCGAGGGCAATGCCATGGGCTACCGGGGCTGGTATGCACCTGCCATGAACTGCCATCGGACGGCCTTCAACAGCCGGAATTTTGAATACTATTCCGAGGATCCGCTGCTCTCCGGCACAACTGCCGCCGGGGTCATCAAATCCCTGCAGAGCCATGGAATTGTACCCTATATCAAGCATTTTGCCCTGAATGAGCGGGAAACCAACGCCCGGGATCAGCTCTTTACCTGGTGCGGCGAGCAGGCCATGCGGGAAATCTATCTGCTGCCCTTTGAGCTGGCGGTCCGGGAGGGCGGGGCGCTGGGGGTTATGAGCAGCTTCAACTATGTCGGTTACACCTGGGCCGGCGGAAACGACGCACTGCTGACAGAGCTTCTGCGAAAGGAATGGGGCTTTGAGGGGGCAGTCGTTACGGATGCCTGCCTGTATCCTTACATGGATGTGCGGCAGATGCTCCGGGCCGGCGGCAATCTTTCACTGGATACCCTGGGAGGATTCACCGGCGGAAACGGCAAGCGGAGGACCCTGCTGGCCTGGGCCCAGCAGCCGGAGCGGAAAATCAGCATGACCATCTGGCTGCAGCGTGCCGCAAAGGATATCCTCTACATGGTCAGCAAAACAATGTAAGCAAGCCACGGGTGAGGCTTAAATCACCACAAAAATAGGAAAGAGGTTCACTTATGAAAAACCCCGAAAAGGTTCTTGAAAAAGAACAGAGGCAGCTGGCTAAGCTGCGAAAAGAACAGGGAAAGTCCAATTTTGCGGCGTATCCCATCGTGCTGCTGGTCTTTATGATCCTGCTGCGTATGCTCGACGAGTTTACCACCAGCGGCTCCTCCTCCCTGCAGTCGGCAATCACCACCGAATTTTTTGTTATCGGAAAGGGCATGACCTATGAAGAGGGCCTGTCTCTGGGAAGCCTCTACAGCACACCGCTGATGCTGCTGTCCATTCTGGCAACGGTCATCGTCTCCCTGTCCGACCGGATCGGTCGTAAGCCCATGCTGCTGGCCTCCGGCATTGGCATCGCCCTGGGCGCTGTGATTATCTATCTGTCCCCCAACTACGCAACCTATTTTGTCGGCGGTATCTTCATTCAGTTCTTTGTTTCCTTCGATATGCACCAGCTGTACATCGTTGAGGTCGCGCCGGAAAACAAGCGTGCCCGCTGGCAGGCCTATTCCTCCTTCTTCTCCCAGATGGCGATTGTGCTCATCGGTGTGCTGCGGCTGCTCAATACCAATGAGGCCGGCGAGCTGGCCTGGAGAAACATCTACCTGCTTCCCGCCATCGTGGGTGCCGTGGTGGCGATTCTGCTGATCGTTGTGGTTCGGGAGTCCGATGTGTTCATCAAGCAGCGCATCGCCTACCTGGAGACCCCTGTGGAGCAGCGCATTGCCGCTGCGGAGGGCAAGAAGAAGGCCGCAAGCAACAACGGCGGCCTGGGCAAAGCCTTCGGCTACATTTTCAAGAACAAGCAGATGCTCTGGGTCATGCTGTCCCTGCTGCTGTTCCGCTTCGCCATTCCCGCTTTCGCTTCCTACAATGAGTCCATTATGAGCACCAACGGCATGAGCACCGATGCTGTCAGCACCGCCTTGATTTTCAGTCCCATTGCCATGGGCTTTACCCGCCTGTCCGCAGGCTTTGCCAGTGACAAGCTGGGCCGTAAGAAGGCATCCGTGATCTACGGCGTTGTTACCGTTGCAGCCCTGATAACCTTTATCCTGTGCATCAAGGGCGGTGCCCCTGCTGCTCTGGTGGGCATCCTCATGGGTATCAGCTCCGGCTCCTACTGGACCGTCGGTGACCAGATCGGCCTGATGATGAACGAGTCCGCTCCCACCAACATCCGTGGCTCCGTTACCGCCGCTGCCGGTCTGCTGCAGACGGTTGTGGCAATTGTTGCCATGGTGTTCGCGGGAATCATGGTTGCCTTTGTGGACCTGGCTACCTTCTGCGTGGTTTATGGTGTCATCGTCCTCGGCATTGCTACCCTGGCCCTGCTGTTCAAGGTCAAGGAGACCAATGGCATCGACCTGAGCGCCAACGACAAGCTGTAATATTCCAAGCCGCAAAAGGGCACCGCATGGCGGTGCCCTTTTGAAATTGTTAAAAAATCTCAGACCAACGCAAGCCTTGCCTCCCCCCTTTTTGGAAGAGACGGCACGGCAAATGCCGTGGCGTGTGCGCCCGCAGACATCATGCAAGCGGGCAGCCGCCTAAAGGGCGGCTCTTAGCGAGTCGCAGAGAGGGCTCCTTACGCCCTGAAACGCTGCCGGACACCGCAGGAGCGGTGCCCCTACGATATCCATGAAAACGGGAAATTCACCTGTAGGGACACCCGTCCCCGGGTGTCCGTTCCACTTCTGCCCGGGAGAGGCTTTGCGCAGAGCCGCTTTCACCAAAAGATTTTTGACAGTCTCAGGGCCACCTTTTTTGAAAAAGCCCTGGACAGAACCTTGATTTCTCCGGGAAGAAAATGGTAGAATAAACGGGAATGTAAGATACGGAAGGTGCTTACGCCCGATTCCGGAGAACAGGGAGGAAATGAAATGATCCGATTTGGAACCGGTGGCTGGAGAGCCATCATTGCCGATGAATTCACCAAGGAAAACATCCGTCTTCTGAGTGCGGGGCTTTGCCTGCTGATGGAGAAGGAGGGCTATGCCGGATGCCGGGTCTGTATGGGCTACGACCGGCGCTTCCTGTCCAAGGAGGCCATGTTCTGGGCGGCGGAGGTGTTTGCCGGATATGGCTTCCGTCCGTATGTAATCAACCGTTCCGCACCTACGCCGCTGATTATGTTCACCGTCAAGCAGATGGACATACCCTATGGCCTGGCAATCACAGCCAGCCATAACCCGGCGATTTACAATGGCATCAAAATCTTTACCCGGGGAGGACGGGACGCGGATCAGAACGTGACCCGCCGCATTGAGGAGCAGATCGATACCCTGACTCCGGCGGATGTAAAGTCCATACCCTATGCCCAGGCGCTGGCCCAGGGCATCGTGGAGGAGGGCTACCCCTTCAATGAGTATATCGACAGTGTGCTGAGCCTGGTGGATGTGAAGAAAATCCAGCGCTCCCGGCTGCGGATTGCCCTGGATCCCATGTACGGCGTCAGCCACAACAGCCTGCGGACCATCCTTCTGACCTGCCGTTGCGATGTGGATGTAATCCACGAGGAGCACGACACCCTATTCGGCGGACGGATGCCCGCCCCCAGTGCGGACGCACTGCGGATGCTGTCAAATTATGTGGTGGAAAACCACTGCGATCTGGGCCTTGCTACGGACGGTGACGCGGACCGGCTGGGCGTGGTGGATGAACAGGGCAATTATCTTCATCCCAATACCCTGCTGGTGCTGCTGTACTATTATTTGCTGCAGTACCGGGGCTGGAAGGGTCCCTGTGTGCGCAACAATTCCACCACCCACCTGCTGGACCGAGTGGCGGCAGCCTTCGGTGAGGAATGCTATGAGGTGCCGGTGGGCTTTAAGCACATTTCCGCGAAAATGGCGGAAAGCGGTGCCATCATTGGTGGCGAATCCTCCGGCGGCCTGGCAGTCCGGGGGCATATCGCAGGCAAGGACGGCATCTACGCCTCTGCGCTGCTGGTGGAGATGCTGGCGGTGACGGGAAAGAGCGTGGGTCAGTTCCACCGGGAAATCATCGAAAAGTATGGTGCCCTTGATTACGAGGAGGCCTCCGTTACAACGACAGCTGAGGAAAAGCCCCTGCTGCGGAAAAGGGTCATGGAGGGAGTGCTTCCGGACTTTGGCGGAGAAATCCGGAAGGTTTCCCGGGAGGACGGCTGCAAGGTGTATTTTGCCGATGGCAGCTGGGTGATCTGCCGCTTCTCCGGCACGGAGCCCCTTCTGCGCTTTGCGGCTGAGGCCTCCACCGGCAAGACCGCCCGGGGCTATATCGAGGCCTGGCGGGGCGCTCTGGGAATCTGAATATGGGAAAACGCCGTGGGCAGGAGACTGCTCACGGCGTTTTTGCGTTATTTTTTGCTTTTTTCCTTGGCCCGCTTGTCGTTGATGATTTTCATATGGCTGACATCGATCAGGGTAACATTATTTTCCCTGGCCCAGTCCACACAGCCCTTCAGCACCAGAGGCAGGAAGACCCGGGGGACATTCAGCACGGTTTCCAGCGCGTCGTCGGTGAATTTGACCGTATCATCGGCCCGGTCGGCGGCGTAGCGGACGGATTCCAGGGTCTGCTTGCGGATGGGGAGAAGCTCTGCCCGCATCCGGCGCTTGCGGTGGAACCAGAAGTTCTTGGAATCCCGGTAGCCGTAATCCACAGGCAGATTGGGGAAATCCTGGGCCCGTACACCGTTGATAATGGCATCGGAATATTTTTTCTTCATCAGAATACGGTCAACCTTCAGAATGAAGTGGGCACCGAATTTGGAGGTGATGCCGTTGAAGTCGTGATAGGGAGGCTCGTAGCCGTTGAGATTACCGGGAAGGTCGTTCTGGGCATTGTCCAGCTCCCGGACCCAGGAGCACTCGATTACCTGAATGGCATCGGTCAGGACCATGGGCCGCTTTTCGCCGGTGGTCTCTTCAATCTGCCCCTTTTCCAGCCGGAAGGCGCATTTTGGCATCTTATCCTCAGGCTTGTCGCCGGGCCAGCTGAGCTTGACGCATTCTTTGAAGGTGGCGGGCTTGTCGTCTACAAAATTGATGGCGCATTTGCCGGTGCGCAGAATGTTCTGAGCGGTGTTGGAGGAATTCCGGCAGGACAGAAGCATGGCATAAAAGTCCTTTCCGGCTACGTAATAGGGCTGAACCAAAGAATAGGGCCCCAAAGTCGTGGAGCCATCCTCGCACAATGTGGAGATCACCACCGTGGGCATGGGGAAAAACAGGGAGGTTTGGTAGAAATTGTCTACAACACGCAGGTTTTCAAAGCTGGACATGATTCATCTCTCCTTGATTATTTTGGGACGGCCCCAGCCGTCCGAAATACGAAAACAGGGATGGAACGCGGGGGTCACGCATCGTAAATCTGCTGGCTGCCGTGAATAGCCTCCTCCAAGTAGAAGCTGCTCCACTTTTTTGCCCCCTCCGGGTCACGAAGCAGAAGATGATGGTACAGCGCGGCTACATTGCTGTGCAGCGCCTCTACGCTGTACTTCTTGCAGAAGCGGATCCAGAGCGCCTGACAGGGCACCTTGAAGGAGGTATAGATCAGGGGCAGGATATGATTTCTGCCGATGAGGGTCATTTCGTGGTGGAAGGCAAAGGCAATATCCGCGGCCTGGGCAGGGGAGGGGTTTTCTCCCAGCGCATCCACATAGCGGCCCAGGCTTTGCAGATCCTGATCGCTGGCATTGTCGATGCAGCGGCGCAGTGCCATCTGCTCCAGACCCCAGCGAACCTCCAGAATGGAGCGGATCTCCTCCTTGCCGAGGGTGCCGCCGTTGTAGTCCATAATTGCCATCAGGGTTTCCATATTGCCGTTGCGGCGGTAATCCGCCACGAAGGCACCCTGCCGGGGGCGGACCTCCAGAAAACCCTGCCGGGCCAGCTCCGCAATGCCGCCGTTGACCACGGCCCGGGATACGCCCATCTGCTGGCACAGCTCCCGCTCGGAGGGGAGACGCTGGCCCATAGCCAGCTCGCCGGACAGAATCAGCCCTTGAAGCTTCCGGACAAAAAGCTCCTTCAGGCTTGGCGCGTAAAGCGGTTCAAATTCCATGGGTGCCTCCTTGTATATGCTCTGGTCATACCAGATACCACAGAAATAGTGTAGCATATATTTTTACAAATTGCAATGGCGAAAATAAGACAAAACATAGAATTTATTGGAGATTATTGACTTTTATCCGGGGTCGATGTAAACTGAAGCTGAAATCATCACCTGGTATGACCAGAAGGGAGTGCTGCGCTTGCAGAAGGTTAGGGTTTTGGAGATCAAGCAGAGTGTTTTTGCCAATAATGATGCCCGGGCGGCCCTTCTCCGGGAGGAGCTGAAGGCCAGAGGGATTTATCTGTTGAATTTGATGTCCTCGCCCGGCTCGGGGAAGACCACCACGCTGACCCGGCTGATCGGCCTGCTGAAGGACGAACTGAAAATCGGTGTCATGGAAGCGGACATTGATTCGGATGTGGATGCCCGGACCATTGCCGCTGCCGGAGCCAGGGCAATCCAGCTTCACACCGGGGGAATGTGCCACCTGGATGCGGAAATGACCCGCCAGGGACTGGAGGGTCTGGAGACCCTCGGCCTGGATCTGGTGGTGCTGGAAAATGTGGGCAATCTGGTGTGTCCGGCGGAATTTGACACCGGTGCGGTGAAGAATATGGCTATTTTATCGGTGCCCGAGGGCCACGACAAGCCCCTGAAATACCCCCTCATGTTTCAGGTGTGCGACGCGGTGCTGATCAACAAAATTGATGTGGCACCCTATTTTGATTTCGACATGGAAAAATGTGTCGAATATATCCATATGCGTAATCCAAAGGCGAAAATCTTCCCAATCAGCGCCAAAACCGGTCAGGGCTGTGAGGCCGTGGCCCGCTGGCTGCGGGAGGCAGTCTCGGAATGGAAGGAAGGAGAATAATTATGGCAGATTACCTGGCAGGGTTCGTTCCGGATTTTGTGGAAAAGGAAGAGCCCAGAGAGATCATTCTGCGCTTGGGCAAAATGATCACCAACCGCATCCCCGTCAAGCTGGGGCTGCAGAAGCTGACAAAATACGACCCGGAATACTGGGGCCTGAGCCTGCTGCTCACGGATGAGCAGGCGGAGGTCGCCCTGAAAATGGGCGTGCGTCAGCCCAAAACCATGGAGCAGCTGAAAAAGCTCACCGGCAAGGACGAGGAAACCCTGGAGAAGCTTCTGGAAGAAATGTCCTTCTGCGGCATTCTGGAGTACAACTGGGAGAATCCCACCCGCACCAAGCAGTGGGTGCTGCCCATGTTTGTTCCCGGCAGTGCGGAGTTCACCAACATGAACGACACCATCCTGAAAAAGTACCCGGAAATGGGCCGCTTTTTCGAGCGGATGAGCCGTCTGCCTCTGGAAAAGGTCACCCCCATGGTGCCTCCCGGAGGCGCGGGCATCGGTATGCACGTGATTCCGGTGGAAAAGGCCATCGAGACGGAGAATCAGTCCGTTTCCGTGGAGCATATTTCCCACTGGCTGGATAAATATGAGGGCAAGTACGCTGCCTCCCCCTGCTCCTGCCGGAAGTCCCGCCAGACCTACGATGAAGGCTGTGCCGACGATCCCGAGGGCTGGTGTGTGGCGGTGGGCGATATGGCGGACTATGTGGTGGAGACCGGCAAGGGCGGACGCTATATCACCAGAGAAGAGGCGCTGGATATCTTCCGCCAGGCGGAGGAAAACGGCTTCGTCCACCAGATTACCAATATTGACGGCGAAAATAAGATTTTCGCCATCTGCAACTGTAATGTCAATGTCTGCTATGCCCTGCGTACCTCCCAGCTGTTCAATACCCCCAATCTGTCCCGCAGTGCCTATGTCGCCCGGGTGGAGAAGGACGACTGCGTGGCCTGCGGCAAGTGCGTGGAGGTTTGTCCCGCCGGTGCGGTGAAGTTGGGCCAGAAGCTGTGCACCAGTGACGGCAAGCAGATTCAATACCCCCGGCATCCGCTGCCCAGCGAGCAGAAGTGGGGCCCCCATATGTGGGATGAAAATTACCGGGACAACAACCGGATCAATTGCTACGAAACCGGTACCGCCCCCTGCAAGACTGCCTGCCCGGCTCACATTGCCGTTCAGGGCTATCTGAAGATGGCGGCCCAGGGCCGGTATACCGAGGCACTGGCCCTTATCAAGAAGGATAACCCCCTGCCCGCTATCTGCGGACGGATCTGCAACCGCCGCTGCGAGGATGCCTGTACCCGCGGCACCATCGATGAGGCAATCGCCATTGATGAGGTGAAGAAATTCATTGCCCAGCAGGACCTGAATGCGGAAAACCGCTTCGTCCCCAAAAAGGTGGTTCCCTCTCTGGACGGTCACTTTGATCAGAAGGTTGCCATCATCGGTGCCGGCCCCGCAGGCCTGAGCTGCGCCTATTTCCTGGCAGAGAAGGGCTACAGCCCCGTGATTTTTGAAAAGAACCAGCGCCCCGGCGGTATGCTTCGCTATGGCATCCCCAGCTTCAAGCTGGAGAAGGATGTTATCGACGCGGAAATCGAGATCATCCAGGCTATGGGCGTTAAGATCCGCTGCGGCATTGAAGTCGGCAAGGATGTGACCCTGGATCAGCTGAGAGAGCAGGGCTTCAAGGCGTTTTATATTGCCATCGGCTGCCAGGGAGGCCGGAAGGCCAGTATCCCCGGGGAGGATGCCGAGGGTGTTATGACTGCCGTTGATTTCCTGCGTACCGTCGGCGGTGATGAAAGCTATCCCGTCTCCGGAAGAGCCGTGGTGGTTGGCGGCGGCAATGTGGCTATCGATGTGGCCCGCAGTGCGACCCGCTACGGCGCGGCGGAGGTGTCCATGTTCTGCCTGGAGCCCAGAGAGAAAATGCCCGCCTCCGAGGAAGAGATTCAGGAGGCACTGGAGGAAAACGTGACCCTGAACTGCGGCTGGGGTCCCAGGGAGATTCTGACGGAAAACGGCAGGGTCACCGGAATCGTGTTCAAGCGCTGCGTCAGCGTCTGGGATGAAAACGGTCGCTTTGCGCCCACCTATGATGAAAACGACACCAGAACCGTTCCCTGTGACCGGGTGTTCCTGTCCATCGGTCAGAGCATCCAGTGGGGTGAGCTGCTGGCAGGCTCCAGAGTGGAGCTGGACCGTGGAAACGGCGCTGTGGCGGATGCCGTGACCTACCAGACCGGGGAGCCGGATATCTTTGTGGGCGGCGATGTGTACACCGGCCCCAGGTTTGCCATTGATGCCATTGCGGCAGGCCGGGAGGGCGCAATTTCCATCCACCGTTATGTGCAGCCCCATTCCAGCCTGACCATCGGACGGAACCGCCGTCAGTTCGTGGCGCTGGACAAGGAAAATATCCGGGTGGAGCAGTATGACAATGGCTCCCGCCAGATTCCCGGCAAGCGTAAGGATATTGACCACAAGACTTCCTTCCGGGATGCTAAGCTGCCCTTTACGGAGGAGCAGGTCAAGGCAGAAACGGCCCGGTGCCTGGGCTGCGGCGCTTCCGTCGTGGATCCCAATAAGTGCATCGGCTGCGGCGTCTGCACCACCAAGTGCGAATTCGGTGCCATCAAGCTCCACCGGGAGCGCCCCGAGTGCAGCAACATGATCCCCAGTGAGAAGAAGCTGCCCTATGTTCTGGGCAACGGTGCCAAGCAGGCCCTGAAGATCAAGTTCGCCGGGAAGAAGGAGCCGTAATATGCACGAGCTGGGTGTGGTATTCCACATCATCGATTCGCTGGAAAAGGTAGCCGGTGAAAACGATGTGGAGAAAATCCAGAGCGTGACGGTGGAGGTGGGGGAGGTTTCCACGGTGATCCCCAACTACCTGACCGATTGCTGGCAATGGGCCATCCGGAAAAAAACGCTGCTGACGGACTGCCGGATGAAAATTGAGGTTCTCAAGGCGGTGACCTGGTGCGATGGCTGCCAGCGGGAATACGAGACCGTCGCTCACGGAAAGATCTGCCCCTGCTGCGGCAGTGAAAAAACCTGGCTGCTGCGGGGAAATGAACTGAATATCAAGGAAATTGAGGTTATTTAAGTCATTCTTGGGCAGGTCTGGATAAGCTTCTTTGAATTTTCGAACCTGTTTAGGATTGAGGACATGGATATGTCGCTGGTAACGGCCTAACCTGCCGTCCTCACGGAGGGCATACACAAGGCTGTCACCATAGATGGATGTGGCTTCCAACCTAATCTTTACTTCGCTGAGCTGGAGCTTGTCCAGTGCCGATACGATCTTCTCTGAGAGTATTTTAGCACCGCCCATGTTGTTTTGTACAGAGAATGTACTGAGTTTGGTTCCGTCCGGCTTCATGAGACAGACAACATTATTCTTGCTGCTCACATCGATGCCAACAAAAAGCGGATTCATTGATTTCACCTCCCCGTGTGGTGATTTCCAGGTCAGCAGGCTTTGAAATACCCATGATATCCAGAGCATCCGCTACCTCGCTATTAGAATCTCTCCGGGGCGAACCAATGCGACATCCCCCACTGCTAAGAGGGCGATCCGACATCCCGGCAAACAGCTAATGAGTATGCAGCTAACTTCTGGTTCAGGGGAACGGACTTACAAAGAAGCAACCTTTCGGTTCAACTGGAGGTTTTAGAACTTGACCCTGCTGTCCTACAGCTATTATATCACGGGCATCTCAAAGCCTGCTGATATCTGAATTATTAACTTGAAACTTATTATACGAGGAGGTTTTATCATGTTATTTCAGATTTACGGAGAAAACGCGCACTTTCAGCTGCTGGGCTGGCTGATGGTCTTCGTGGGCCTGATTTTGGCTAACGAATTTGCCCGCAGAAGCAAATGGGGTGGCATTGCCTGCTTCCTGATTCTGCCTGCCGGTCTGACGGTTTACTTTATCTCCATTTATGTTGGTGCGGCGATGGGCGCGGAATGGGCCCTCAATAATCCCACCTATCTGTACATGAACAGCTGGTTCCACTATGCCAAACTCTATGCGGCAACTGCCGGCTGTATCGGATTTATGATGCTCAAGTACAAGTGGAGCATCGGCAAGACCCAGTGGTTCAAGGTGTTCCCCTTCGTCATTGTGGCTGCCAATATCCTCATTGCTGTGGCAAGCGATTTCGAGTCCGCCATCAAGGGCGCCCAGTCCGTGGACGGCTGGTGGCTCTCCAGCGAGAATGTGTGGCTTTACGGCGGCTGGTGGAACTGGCTCAACGGCATTGCTGGTATCATCAACATCTTCTGCATGACCGGCTGGTGGGGCATCTACGCCTCCAGGGATAAGAAGGATATGCTCTGGCCGGATATGATTTGGCTGTATATCCTGGCCTACGATGTGTGGAACTTCCAGTACACCTATCTGAATCTGCCCACCCACGCCTGGTACTGCGGTCTGGCGCTGCTGCTGGCCCCCACCGTGGCAAATGCGCTGTGGAATAGGGGCGGCTGGATTCAGAACCGTGCCAATACGCTGGCCCTGTGGTGTATGTTTGCCCAGGTGTTCCCCCTGTTCCAGGACGCAAGCGTATTTACCACCATCCCCGCGCTGTATGCTGATGGCTTTATGGATGCTGCCGTCCGACCCACGGCTGTCAATCCGGTGCCCCAGGGCGTGATTTCCATTGTGTCCCTGGCTATTAACGTGCTGGCACTGGCGCTGATTATCAAGCGCTCTGTTCAGCAAAAGAAGAATCCCTATAAGCAGGAGATCTTCACCGATACCAAGGACTTCCAGCTGGCGCTGGCCCGGGCTGAGGAAGCCTGAGAATACCCCGGAAATGCACAAGCCCGGAGATGCACAGCATCTCCGGGCTTTCCGGTCATTCTCCTTCGGATCCGCTGACGATGGCGTAGTAGGCGTTGGAGGTAATCTTATATACCAGTCCGTAAACCAGTGCGAAAACCCCGAAGCTTGCGGCGGTAACGCCAATCATCAGCGGCAGATTGCTGAAATTGAAGAGCATGAGCAGCTTCCACAGAACCGGGAACGCAAAGGCCAGATGCATACCGGCCAACAACAGCGGCGCGAAGAACACGGTGAGCACCTGCGAATTGATGGATTTGCGAATGTCCTGCCTGGTCATGCCCACCTTCTGCATGATTTCAAATCTGCTCCGGTCCTCGTAGCCCTCCGATATCTGCTTATCTACAATTATGTGGATGCTGGTCTCCTGTCTGTGGGAAACCTTGATTTGCCC
>CAZDFB010000004.1:0-48122 GCA_964504605.1 uncultured Oscillospiraceae bacterium
GCTGAACCTATCGTTATAACCGGGTATCTTGTATCGAACAGAGGGTGCAAACACAAACTTTCTTATACGAATACTTCGGAACACCGGTCATTATGATTGGCGATCTGTTCGTCTTTGAAAAGCGTCTATAGGAATAACGGCACCGGAAATCCGGTGCCGTTTTCTTTTATCCACTGCCCAGCAGCTGGTTCAGCAGTTCCCGGGAGAAAGAATCGTCGTCCGCACTGTCAGTCGGCGCCTCGGTCTGTTCCCGGGCAGCTGCCTCCTTGGCGGCTGCTCTGGCATCCAAGACCTGTTGTAGAACGGAATCAGGGTATAGATGCAAGACTGTCCGTCAGTCTGTTTTCATGGTTTGAGAGAATCCATTTTCAGAATATGACCCGTTGCACACTGCTGCCGAATGGTTTCACCGGCAACACCTCCAGTCTGCATTTCCTTGGCTCTTGCCAGAGCGTCCAGATCCGCATTGTTGACGTTCTCGCCAGCGTAGGAGATAATTCCTTGACACCGGGTCGTGGTCGGTTATAATATCTCCAGAAGCAGAGCTGATGGGCGCGGCAAGAGAACCATTGTTGGTCACTCCCCCGCCGGACGTAGGCGCTGCTTCTTCTTTTATTTAAAGAATAAATTCGGTGCCATCCGGGCTCAGAACTCTGTGGACTTTATAATAATTGCCAGTGGTTTGTTTTACAACTAGAGATACCGCCAAAGTATAGGATACGAAACAGTCCGGCAACCTGCTTGACAGGTTGACCGGACTGTGGTACACACTCTCTGAAAGAAGCCTTCTCACCCAGAGCGCCGCCCTTCGCGGAAGAGCCGTAAATAGTGGGAAGGCTTCTTTCTTCTATTCTGCTAATATTATAAATCTCGAAGCAGGCACTTCCTATTCCTGCATTTCCCGGAAGCAGGCACCGATCTGCCCGTTTTGCCGGGCAAGATACGCTTCCTTCAGCCGTTCCAGATACGCAAAGGGCTCCTCCGGCTTGATGGGAACAAATTTCCCTTCCGTCACCGGGCAATTGGATGTCAGCAAAAATTCCGGCATTTCCTCCCCCAGCCGTTTCGCCGGTAGCCTGGTTTTCAGGACAAATGCATCTCCCTCGGGGACCAGAATCCCAAGATTTTCTCTTCTCCCGGAAAGCAGCATCTGCACCCGGTAAATACCCTTTTCCGGAAGACGACACCGGCAGAAAAAGCAGCAATACAGCCCCTCCCGGCTGATCTGCACCTGCCCTGCCCTTTCATTTTCCAATAGCAATGGATATGTACCTTCCATAATCGTATCCCCCTGACGCAATTATATGCATCAGGGGGCAAATTATTCCGTTTACGTCATGCGGCTGCCGTGGAGTCCAAAGCTCACAGCAATGGCATCATCCACCATGGACATCTGCTTTTCATCCAGATGGCCCATATGTTCCCGCAGCCGCCGTTTGTCGATGGTACGGATCTGCTCCAGAAGAATCACGGAATCCTTGGAAAGGCCCACGCTTCCTCCCGCAATATTGATATGGGTTGGAAGTCTTGCCTTTCCGGTCTGGCTTGTAATGGCTGCCGCAATGACCGTTGGTGAATGCCGGTTTCCCGTGTCATTCTGCACGATCAGCACCGGGCGGGTTCCGCCCTGCTCGCTTCCAACAACCGGCGACAGATCGGCATAGAATATGTCGCCCCGTTTGACCGAATCTTCTAACATATTGCTTCACGCTCCGAGGTAATCTAACCGGCGCTACCGGAAATCTCCCTATGTAACGCGGTAATGGTATTGTCCCACGTCCATGGAAAAATATACGCCAGCCGGTCAAATTATCCTATGCCGAATTCCGACAAAAGGTTATCCAATGCTGAAATTTCGGACGCAAACGGTCATTATTCGCCTTCCGTCGTACAGGATATCCGCCTGAACCGGCACATCCTCCCCATCCAGCCAGATATCCAGCTGCAGGGCATCATCCTCATAGCTGTCCGCAATGGTCACATGAAGTTGCTCCCCCTCCTCCCCGGCACCAGTCAGGTATCCGCCCCGGAGGGTCATAAGAAAAATCCAGGGGGCGCTGACAGGACTGACCGTGCCATCCGCCAGAAGGTCAAAATAAACCGCTTCTTCATCGAAGGTCAAAGCGCCGCCGGAAGTTCCCAGGGTTCCTGTAATATCCCGGATGGATTCCGGCTCCAGAATGGTAAAGCTTATATTTCCCATAGAATCCGCCTGGCAGTCCATGGAAAAGAAGGAAAGCGTGTCGCCATAGTCTGCCGTAATATCCGCCGTAAACCGGCAGGTGCTGCTCAGCAGTCTGGTACGAAGGGCCATAGCTCTCTCAAGCCCCTCATTCTCATTGGCACAGCCGGAAATGAACAGCATCACCGCCGCCAATGCCGCCAGAGTTTTCCGCATTGGAATCCCGCCTTATTTCAGAAGTCGCGGAAGGGTCTCCAGCATATCCGTCGGCAGCATTCCATACTCCCCGATTTCCCGGGCGCACAGATCACCGGCTGCACCGTGAACCCAGGCACCGCGGGCAGCCGCATCCAGCGGGGAAAGACCCTGACCGAGAAACGCGGTAATCACACCCGCCAGCAGATCTCCGCTGCCGCCAACCGCCATGCCCGGATTTCCCGTCGTGTTGATATAGGCGGTCGCCCCGTCGGTTATGCAGGTATCGTGTCCTTTCAAAACCAGAATGCAGCCCAGCTCCCGGGCCATGGCTTCCGCCGCTGCCAGCCTGTCCTGCCCAATCTGTCCACCCAGACGCCGGAACTCTCCCTCGTGGGGTGTCAGGATCGTTGGTGCTGTTCTTCCACGCAGTATATCCTTATGCGCCGCAAGAAGGTTTATTCCATCCGCGTCCACAACCACCGGGCAGGCAGCGTTTTGCAGTACGAAGGCGGTCACCGCCAGCGTATCCTCTGACTGGCCCAGCCCCGGGCCGATCAGAACAGCATCCATTGTGGTAAGCCGGGACTGAATTTCTCCGATTGCCGTCCGGCTGAGCATTCCGTCCCGGTCGGGCAGCGGAAAAACCACGGCTTCATTGAGCTTTACCGCTTCAATGACGTATATACTCTCCGGCACCCCCAGATAAACCAGCCCGGCACCGGCCCGAAGGGCCCCCATTGCGCCAAGATAGGCCGCACCTGTAAACCCTCTGCTTCCGCACAGGAGGAGTATTTTCCCGTAATCCCCTTTATGGCTCCGGGCAGCGCGCTCCGGCAGCCGGTCCAGTACCGCTTTATGATCCAGCCTGATGGTCATGAAACCACTTCCTTTCCCAATTACCATACCACCCTGGCAGAAAAAGGTCAAGAAAGAGCTCTACGGATTATGATTTTTCCGGGTGAGACTGAAAAAGTCCTTGCATATTTTCTCCGAATATGCTAATATGTTGTGGATATTGAAAAAAGCGAAGATTGGGCTGCCTTGTACTGAGGATACCTTTTCAGCGAGAGCGGGACGGTGTGAGCCGCTTGGGTATAGTGCCGGGCTTTCTCCCATGAGCTGCCACTTGAACATTTTTTCAGTAGAGTGCGCCGGGTGACTCCGTTAACGGTTGCGAGCGTGTCTGCGCTTTTAAGCTGCGCCTGAATCAGGCGAATGCGGGTGGTACCGCGGAAGGAAAGCCTTTCGTCCCGATGACCGGGATGAAGGGTATTTTTTATTGTCATATTTACTGCAGGGCGTGGGCTTTCCCCACCGCACCGGGTGCGGATTTTCTGTCCGTCCCCCGCCCTGCACGCAAGGAGGAAACAACATGAAAGAACAATTGGAAAGCATCAAGCGCAGTGCCCTGGCCTCGCTGGAGGCCGCTGCCACACCTGCTTCTCTTGAGGAGCTGCGGGTCAAATGGCTGGGCAAGAAGGGTGAGCTCACCGCTGTGCTGAAGCAGATGGGTAAGCTGTCCGCAGAGGAGCGGCCTGTTATGGGTCAGCTGGCAAACTCCGTCCGGGCAGAGATTGAGGCCAAGCTGGAGGAGCGGAAATCCGCCATCCACTCCGCTGCTCTGGAGGCTAAGCTGGAGGCGGAAGCGTTGGACGTGACCATTCCCGGTGACGCCGTTCCCATGGGCCATCAGCACCCCATGAACATGGTGCTTCAGGAGATCAAGGACGTTTTTGTTGGCATGGGCTACACCGTTGTGGACGGCCCCGAGGTGGAGCTTGCCAGCTACAACTTTACCCGGCTGAATATCGAAGAGGGCCATCCCGCCCGGGACCGCAGTGATACCTTCTACTTCACCGATGATGACAGTGTTCTGCTGCGTACCCAGACCAGCCCCATGCAGATTCATTATATGGAGGAGCACAAGCCGCCCCTGTGTATGCTGGCCCCCGGCCGTGTTTTCCGGAAGGACGAGGCGGATGCCACCCACTCCCCCATGTTCCATCAGATCGAAGGCCTGGTTGTGGCTGAGGATATCACCATGGGCGACCTGAAGGGTGCCCTCATCACCATTATGAACAAGGTTTACGGTCACGATGCCACCGTCCGCTTCCGTCCCCACCACTTCCCCTTTACGGAACCCAGCTGTGAGATGGATATGCAGTGCCACAAGTGCCACGGAACCGGCGAGGTTGACGGTCAGGTTTGCTCCACCTGCCATGGCGAGGGCTGGATCGAACTGCTGGGTGCCGGAATGGTGCATCCCGAGGTGCTGCGCAACTGCGGCATTGATCCCGACAAGTATTCCGGCTTTGCCTTCGGCATCGGCCTGGAGCGTACTGCCATGGGCCGGCTGAAGATCACGGATCTGCGCCTGATCTTCGACAACGACGTTCGGTTCCTGAACCAGTTCTAAGGAGGAAAGCAACTATGCAGCTCAACAGAAAATGGATCAATGAGGAATTCGTGGACCTCAGCCACGTTTCCGACAAAGAATATGTAGAAACCCTCACCGTCTTCGGTCAGAAGGTTGAAACCTGGGAGCGGATGGATGCCCAGATCCGGAATGTCAAGGTTGGCAAGGTTCTCTCCATGGAGCGCCATCCCAACTCCGACCATATGTTCATCTGCCAGGTGGACGTGGGCGAGGAGGCTCCTGTCCAGATCGTCACCGGAGCCCAGAATGTTCACGAGGGTGACCTGGTTCCCGCCGCACTGCACAATTCCTGGCTCCCCGGCGGCGTGCATATCACAAAGGGCAAGCTCCGCGGTGAGAAGTCCAATGGTATGCTCTGCTCCTTCTCTGAGCTGGGCCTGACCCAGAATGATTTGCCCGGTGTTTTCGCTGACGGCATCTGGATTCTGAACGACGAAAACTGCACCGTCGGTCAGGATATCAACGACGTAATCGGCAATGACGACACGGTTGTTGAATTTGAGATCACCAACAACCGTCCCGACTGCTACTCCATCATCGGCCTGGCCCGGGAATCCGCCGCTGCCTTCAGCCTGCACATGAAGCACCACGAGCCGGTGGTCCTGGGCTCTGATGCGGGAAGCATTTTTGAGCATCTGGATGTAGAGGTGCCTGCCGAAAATCTCTGCAATCGCTATACCGCCCGGATGATTGCCAATGTAAAGATTGGACCTTCTCCCAAGTGGCTGCGGCAGCGGCTGAGAGCCAATGGTGTCCGCCCCATCAACAACATCGTTGATATTACCAATTATGTCATGCTGGAATACGGTCAGCCCATGCACGCCTTTGATTACCGTTATATTTCCTCCGGAAAGATCGTTGTCCGTGAGGCCACCGAGGGCGAAAGCCTGACCACTCTGGACGGTAATCCCCGTGCGCTGAAGCCGGGTATGCTGGTCATTGCCGATGACGACCGGGCCATCGGTCTGGCTGGTATCATGGGCGGCGAAAATTCCGAAATTACCGACGATACCACCACCGTTGTCTTTGAATCCGCTAACTTCAACGGCACGTCCATCCGTCAGACCGCTCTGGCCCTGGGTATGCGTACAGAGGCTTCCGGAAAGTTTGAGAAAAATCTGGATCCCATGCTTACCGTTCCCGCCGTGCAGCGTGCCTGTGAGCTGGTGGAGCTTCTCCAGTGCGGTGATGTTCTGGATGGCACCATCGATATTATCAACTATGTCCCCGAAGCAAAAACGCTGACGCTGGAGCCTGAAAAGATCAATCACCTGCTGGGCACCGATATCTCCAGAGAGGATATGATCTCCTATCTGGAGCTGCTGGAGATTCCCGTGGAGGGAGATACCATCCATGTACCCTCCTTCCGGCCCGACCTGAATCTGATGGCTGATATTGCTGAGGAAATCGGTCGCTCCTACGGCTACAACGAAATTCCCACCACCGCCTTCAAGACCTCCACCCAGGGCGGCTACTCTCCCTTTATGCTGCTGGAAAACAAGGCAGGTCAGCTCTGCCGCGGCCTTGGCTACAGTGAGATTATCACATATTCCTTCGTCTCCCCCGGCATTTTCGACAGCATCCGCATCCCCGCCGATTCTCCCCTGCGCAATGCGCTGAAGATTCAGAATCCTCTGGGTGAGGATACCTCCATTATGCGAACCATTGCCCTGCCCTCCATGCTGGACATTCTGTCCCGGAACAACGCCTACCACAACCGTTCTGCCAAGCTTTACGAAATGGCTAAAATCTACCTGCCGGTTGCAGGTCAGAGCCTGCCTGAGGAGCCCAAGATGCTCCTGTTGGGCACCTACGGTGCCGGCGAGACCTTCTTCTCCCTGAAGGGTGAGCTGGAAGCCATTTTCGCGGGCCTGCGTATCCCGAAGGCCCAGTATACCGCCGTGAAAGACAATCCTTCCTATCACCCCGGTCGCTGCGCCTGCGTCTCCATCGGGGATGAAGATGTGGGCTTTATGGGCCAGGTTCACCCCCTGGTTGCAAAAAACTACGGTCTCGACTGCGAGGTTTACTGCGCAGAGATCAATTTCACAAAGCTTTTCGCGCTGCGTATGCCGGAGCCGACCTATGTTCCCCTGCCCAAGTACCCTGCTGTCAGCCGGGATCTTAGCCTGATCTGCGACGAGCAGATTACCGTTGCCCAGATTGAGGACGTGATCAATGCCAGCGCCGGCAAGCTACTGCGCAGTGTCAAGCTCTTTGACATCTACCGTGGTGTGGGTGTTCCCTCCGGAAAGAAGTCTATGGCCTTCTCCCTGGAGCTGAGAGCGGACGACCGGACCCTGACGGACGCGGACTCCGAAGGCGTCGTGTCCAAAGTCCTCAACACCCTGAAGGACAAGCTGAACGCCACTCTGCGGTAACAGAAAGTTTTCAGATTTTTTCGTCATATCCCTTTACACTCCGGCAATTTTGGGATATAATAGCTGTATTCCATTTTCAAGGAGGCTGAGACCATGACGGATAAGGATACCCTTAAATTTACCGTGCCCAGTGACGACAAAGAGAATATGCGCCGCATTCTCCGGAGTGTGTTCGATGCCCTGAGCGAGAAGGGGTACAACCCCATTAACCAGATCGTAGGTTATCTTTTGACCGAAGACCCCACCTACATCACCAATTACAACAATGCCCGGAGCATGATCTGCAAGATCGACCGGGATGAGCTGATGCAGGCGCTGGTGCGCGAGTATCTGTTCAAGGAGTAATTCCCGCCAGGGGGCTTTTGCCACGGCAAAAGCCCCCTGAATTGTACCTTGTCAATTTCATACCCCCTCCGTCTTACAAAAATCCATTTTCTTAAGATTCGCTGATTTTTGTTACCGTTTGTCATTTATTTTTCCCTTTGACTTGACATTCATGTAACAATGTGTTACAATTCGATTACATTTCCCAGGAGGTTTCATTATGGCTGACGAAAATGCAGTTTTAATGTATAAAGGTCGTCCCCTGATGCGCAAGGACAACCTGATTTATTATGGCTCTATGGCTGACAGTCACATTGTCATGCTTCAGATCCTGGAAACCAAAAAGCAGGGCGATATGGATGTCGCCACCCGGGTTTCCGTTCAGCTCCAGCTCACCGACCCCAACGCCAAAAGCCGGGATCGGATCGTAAAGAAGAGCGAGAAAGACGGTCTGTACACCGCTTTGGATTTTGGCTGTGTATGGCTCGAGCGCGCTCTGGCAGGTAAATAATTATTTTCGTTCGTAAGACGGAGGGTATTGTATGAAAACATCCAGAAAAATCATTTCTTTTCTCCTGGCAATCCTGCTGCTGACAGGCACCATGTCTGTAACAGCCTATGCCAAGGGCGATATTATGTACGGCATCGGCTTTACCACAGGCTCCGGCCTGCGGCTTCGCTCCCAGGCTTCCACCAGTTCTTCTGTTCTGGATGTTGCCCCCAAGGGCCAGGTCGTCGTTGTCATTGCAAAGGTCGGCGACTGGTACAAGGTCAATTATAATCTTCAGGTTGGCTATATGCACAGCGATTATGTCAGCGTCCTGACCAAGGAAAACGCTGAACTGGGCTACGGCAAGATCAACGGTTCCTATGTGAATCTCCGATCCGGCCCCAGCACCTCCCGCAGTGTCGTTGCCACCAGCAACAAAAACGACAAGGTTTACATCATCGGCCTGAATGAAGGCTGGTACAAGGTCATTTACGGCTCCAAGATCTGCTATATCCGCAGCGATTTTGTGGATTTGACCGAAGCTCCCTACGAGAACGCCAAATCCGCCAAGTCTCCCATCTTCTTCCGGGGCGGTAAATCCACCGGCGTGGCGATTTCCGCTTCTGCCCTCAACGGCAATACCGGTTCCACCAACTCCGGCAGCAACGGCAGCACTTCCAACACCACCTCTGCTTCCGGCTCCGCCATCGTAAACAAGGCAAAGCAGTATCTGGGTGTTCCCTATGTCTGGGGCGGTGCCTCCCCCAGCGGCTTCGATTGCTCCGGTCTTGTGTACTATGTGGTCAATTCCGTTGGCATTTCCGTTCCCCGCTCTCTGGCACAGCAGCAGAACATGGGCACCTATGTGGCAAAATCCGATCTGCAGCCCGGTGATATCGTCTATTTCCAGAATACATACGCTTCCGGAATTTCCCATGTGGGCATCTATGTCGGTGACGGTAAGTTCATCCACGCCCCCCACTCCGGTGCTGTTGTTTCCTACGCGGATCTGAATTCTACCTATTACACGCAGCATTACTACAGCGCACGGCGCTTTTCCTGACAATAATTTCAGCCGGCATCTTCGGATGCCGGCTGTTTTTGCATTTTCCCAAAAGAAACGGGCATACTAGGGAAAATCAGAAAAGAAGGTGTTCATTTGGCAGCTCACAAAAGAGGCCTGAGAAGCTTCCTGCTGTCCGAGCCCCCGGTCATCACTCATTGGTCCAGTGTTGCCGGGAAAAAGGAAGCCGAAGGCCCCCTGGCCCATACCTTTGACATCACCTCCCGGGACACCTATTTCGGTCAAAAGTCCTGGGAGCTGGCGGAAAAACGGATGCAGCAGCTGGCGCTGGATACGCTGGCAAAAAAGGCTGGTCTCCATGACAGTGACTTTGACATTGTTTTCTCCGGCGACCTGCTGAATCAGTGCATTGGCTCCTCCTTTACCCTGCGCAACAGGCGTATCCCCCATCTCGGTCTCTACGGTGCCTGCTCCACCATGGCGGAGGGTCTGCTTCTCAGCGCTATGGCAGTTGGAGGGGGATTTGCCGACCGTGTGGTGGCAATGACCTCCTCCCATTTTGCCTCCTCCGAGCGGCAGTATCGCTTCCCACTCGGCTACGGCGGTCAGCGAACCCCTACTGCCCAGTGGACCGTTACCGGATCAGGAGCAGCTTTGGTATGCAGCAGCGGCAAAGGCCCCGTAATAGAGAGCGCCACGATGGGTGTTGTAACGGATTTGGGCATCCGGGATGCCAATAACATGGGCACCGCAATGGCACCGGCCGCCCTGTCAACCATCCGGGCCCATTTTGAAGACCTCCGCACAGGACCTGATGACTATGATCTCATCGTTACCGGCGACTTAGGTCAGCTTGGCAAGGAGATGCTGCTGGAGCTTGCCCGGCTGGAGGGCATCCCTCTGGGCGGAAAGCTGGCGGACTGTGGAACCATGGTATTTGACAACACGGTGCAGGATGTGCATTCCGGGGGCTCCGGGTGTGGCTGCAGCGCCATCACCCTTTGCGGTGAGCTACTTGGCAAGCTCAAAAGCGGGAAGCTGAAAAAAATTCTCTTCTGCGGAACAGGCGCGCTGCTTTCCCCCACGTCTACTCAGCAGGGCCTTCCCATTCCGGGAATCTGCCATGCAGTTTGTATTACGGGAGGGGCTTAAATGGATTATATCAAATCATTTTTATTCGGTGGTCTTTTATGCCTGATCGGTCAGCTGCTGATCGATAAAACCAGGCTTACCCCGGCCCGCATTCTTGTCAGCTATGTGGTGGTTGGGGTTATTCTGGGAGCCGTTGGCATCTATCAGCCCTTTCGGGAATTTGCGGGTGCCGGAGCCGCAGTTCCTCTCACAGGCTTCGGTGCGAATCTTGCCAAGGGAGTTCGGGAGGCTGTGGATGAATCGGGCTTTCTCGGTATTTTTACCGGTGGGCTGAAGGCCTGCGCCGGTGGTATCGCCGCCGCCATTTTCTCCGGTCTGGCTACCAGCCTGATTTTTAAAGCGAAGGATAAATCATAAGAAAACGGGTAAAATAGGACTGCGGCCCAGCCGCAATCATCAATTGGAGGATTTTCACATGAGCAATAAAAATAATACAAATCAGAATGCAAACCGCACCAACGAAAAATGTGGCAAGACGGATAACCAGAAGGAATCCACCGGCGAAAACAGCAAGAACTGCCGCTGAAAAAAGTTCCGCATCCAAATCTGGATGCGGAACTTTTTTATAATTCAAAGAACCTTCCCATATGGAAGAAATACAGAAGACGCTGTTTTACCGGCTTTTCATATATTTTTCCCAGAGCCTGGGCGTAGGCCTCCACCTGGGAGCGATACCGCTCCACTACCTGAGGAAGCGTTTCATCGGTTATGTAATCCGTCTTGAAGTCCAGAAGAACGATGCCGTCCTCCTCCAGAAGGGCGCAGTCAACGACGCCCTGCAGAAGAACCTGTTCGCCCTCCAGCCCTTCCCCATACCGGCTTCCGTCGTCCAGAATGGAGAACTTGAACTCCCGGATGCAGGGAGTTCCGGAACGGAGCCGGGTACCAAAATCGGTACAGAAAAACGCCGCAATCCTTTCGCAGTCCACGATTGAGGCCATCTCCGCATCCAGAAAGCCCAGTCCCGCAATCCGCTCCACTTCCTGCCGGACACCTTCCGGGCTTTCACAGGCCTCGTATCGGATATACTGCATAACCGTATGAATGGCACTGCCATAGGCTTTTCCCTGGATTCCCTTCTCCGCAAAAGAGGGACGGCGCCAGCTTCTTTCCGGGTGTTCCGGCTCCCGGGTCTGCTCGGCAGCCTCGGAATCCTTTTCCCGGCCCTTCAACTGGGTAGCGGTCTGCTTGGAAGGGGCCTGGGTGGCAGCAATATGCCCATAGCGGAAGCTCAGTCCGGCGCGAAGGGCTTCCTCCACGCCCTCGGACATCTCCTGCCGGGGCGCTTCCAGCTGCACCCGGGTAAGGTTCTCCGGTGCCTGATCCACAGTAATCCTCCAAGGAATATCCGACACAACGGTTTCCCGGGGCTTTCCTGCAAGGGAAAACAGATCACCGGCCTCCGTCCGCTCCATCGCAGCCTTCAGAATCCATTCGCCCGGGCAGACCACATCCCGGCACAGCAGTGCGCCGCTATCGAAATCCCGTCGCAGGGCAATGTCCTCCAGGTCACTCTGAAGGGTCCGGGAGGCATAGGTCATAATCAGGCGATCCCGTGCCCGGGTCATGGCAACATAGAGCACCCGCATTTCCTCCGACAGACTCTCCCTTGCCATTTTTGCGGCGATTGCCCGCTTGGCGATGCCGGGATAGCGGACCCGGTTTTTGGTATCTACAACACTCAGGCCCAGACCCAGCTCCTTGTCACACAGAATCTGGGCCCGGAGGCTTTCCCGGTTGAACTCCCGGCCCAAGCCTGCAAGGATGACCACCGGAAATTCCAGTCCCTTGGATTTATGAATGCTCATAATAGTGACGGCACCGCCCTGGGCATTTCCGGCGCTGAGAACGCCCTTCTCCTCCAGTGCGTCCAGATAATCCAGAAATTCACCCAGTCCCCGGCTTCCACCGGCCTCAAATTCCGCCGCCATGGCAAAAAAAGCCTGCAAATTCTCTTTCCTTGTCTCTCCGTCACCCATGGCACCGTATATGCTGTCCAGCTGTGTCAGGGTAAGGCAGGTTTCCAGAAGCTTTGTCAGCGGATTCATCCGCGCTTCCCGGCGAAGCCTGTCCAAAATTTCCAGAAAACGGCGTGCCCTGGGCATATCAGACTGGGAAAGGGCATCATAAATAGACCCTTTTTTTCTGGCGCCCCGCAGCCTTGCCAGATCGTCCGCGGTAAAGCCGAAAATCGGGCTTGCCAGGGTGCTTACCAACGGGATATCCTGCCTGGGATTGTAAACGGTCCGCAGTAAGGAACGGAAGGTGCCGATTTCCATGGTTTGCAGCAGGTCATTTCCGCCGCCGGAGGCACACCGGATGCCTCTTTCCTCCAGGGCAAGCTGGAAATGTCCGCCCACGCTTCCCGGGGAACGAAGGAGAATCACGATATCATCCGGTGTAACGGGCCGGAAGGCCTCTCCATCCCGGACAAGCGTTCCCCCATCCAGTATAGACCGGATATGCCCGGCAACAAAGGAAGCCTCCTCCCCATAGGTATCCTCCTGAACGGTAATGGCGTGAAGCTCCACCGCCGGGTCTGGCAGCACGGCATGGGGAACGCCCTCCCGCAGAGCCTCACCGTCACCGTAGACAAGGCCGCCAACCCGGGAAGACATACAGCTTCGGAATACATGGTTCACCGCCTCGACCACCTCCGGACCGGACCGGAAATTGTGGCTGAGCAGCACCTTTCTTCCCTGACCTGTCTGCGCATCTTCGGCAGGGGCATAGCTCTGATATTTTTCCAGGAAGATTCCCGGATCCGCCAGTCTGAACTGATAAATGGACTGCTTAACATCGCCAACCATGAAGCAGTTCTGCTTTTCGGCAGTCAGTGCGGAAAAAATCGCATCCTGAACCCCATTGGAGTCCTGATATTCGTCAACCATGATCTCCCGGAACCGGGCACCGATTTCCTTTGCCGCGGCGGAAGGACTGTTTCTCCCCTTGCCAAGGAGCAAATCCAGGGTCTTATGCTCCAGATCGCTGAAATCCAAGCACCGGCGGCTCTTCTTCATCCGGGCGTATTCCCGGTCAAACTGCCGGACCAGACCGATGAGGCCCTCCGCGCCGACAGCGCTCTGCTTTAAATCCGCCAGAATTCTCTCCGAGGGGTCCGTAAAGCTGTGCAGCTGCTTTTCCAGTCCCTTCTTGCAGGCGTTCCGGGCCGCTTTGATCCGCTCCACCAGTTCCGGGTCATCACATTTCCTGGGAAATACCAGCCGTCCGTAGTCGATGCTCCCGGCGGCAACAATTTCATCCCATGTTTCCTTCTGCTCCAGCTTTTTCAGCTGATACAGCGTATCCCGCAGATTGACCGCTGCCTTTTCCAGCCCGGGGCAGCCGTCAGCGCTCCCGGCGCACTGCTCCATAACGTGGATCTGCGCTCTCAGGTAATCCTTGAATTCCCCGATCAGGTACTCCCCCCACACGGTGCGGGAAGCATCTGTCTGCCCGTCCAGCTGAAAGCCATTCAGGCAGCTGTCCAGCCATTTTTCGGGATCCAGATGACATTTTGCGCTGTCATAGACCTTCTCTATAATCTCCGGCACAAGCCGGTCATCTCTGCCCAGCCCCTGGGTATCCACGAAGCCCCGGAAAGCCGGGTCTTCCATGGATACGTCATATGCCTGCTCCAGCAGCTGGCTCAGAACAGTTTCCCGCATTTCACGGCACTCGTTTTCATCCGCAACCCGGAAATCCGCCGGAAGGTCCAGCCGATAGGCGTATTCCCGGAGGATATCCGCGCAGAAGCCATGAACGGTGGAGATTTTTGTCAAAAACAGCCGCTGCATCTGCTTTTGCAGGTGCTTGTTCTCCGGCTCCTGGGCGATGCGCTCTGTAAGCTTCGCCGCAATTTTTCCCCGAAGCTCCGATGCCGCCGCCTTGGTATATGTAATAATCAGGAAATCGTCCATATTTGCCGGTGAAACAGGGTCTGTCAGATATTTCATCAGCCGGTCCACCAGAACCTTGGTCTTGCCGGAGCCTGCGGCGGCGGAAACAAGGAGCTTTCCGCCCCGGTCATTCACTGCCTGGGCCTGCTGTGGGGTCAGCTTATCCGCCATTTCGCTTCATCTCCTTCTCAACCTCTTCCCAAAATCGCTGGGCGGTCATCGTCTTGTAGTTTCTGCGCCCGGAAACCTGAGCCTTGTGGCACACATCCCCGAATGGGCAGTATGCGCAGGCATTGTGGCTGGAGCCACGGGTATAGGGATTTGGCTCCACATTTCCGGAGGCAATATCCTCCACCATTTTTCCAAGGACCCGGAACACATACCCTTCAAGAAGCTTCAACTGTTCTCTGTCCGCCAAATCGCCGGAGAGGGTTCCATCCTTCCTCTGTGTGCAGCAAAGCCTGCTGAAACTGTCACCGGGCCCCATGGCCCGGAGTACCTGCTCGTCCTGTAGCAAAAGGCCCTTGCGCTTCCATTCCTTCTGGCGGGCCGCCTGGGCCTGATCGTCCTCGAGCCGCCCGTCCGTATTCATATAGGGCACTCTTGCCGGGAAATACTGTACACCGGCGGGAACCGGCCTCTGGCCCAGCTGCTCTGCCCCGGAATGCTTCAGGGCAAACATATAAATCAGCATTTGCAGGCCAACACCGTTAAACACGTCACAGTAGTCAAAATCCTTACGACCGGTTTTGTAATCCACCACCCGGTAATAAGTGGTTTCGCCGGATTGCCAGGTATCGGTCCGGTCTATAAAGCCCCGCAGCAGCGCATTCATGGCACCATTGGAAATCGGGATGGGGGGAAGGCCATCCGCACCGCCAAAATTCAGCTCAAATTCCCTGGGCTCAAACAGTGACTGGTTAAGCTCCTGCCACAGCTCCGCAACCACCATATCCAGCTCCTGACTGTTCCGCTGGAACAGGTAACGCATACGCTGAGAATCAATCTGTCCGAAATGCTCGGCAATGTACGCGTCGCAGTGCCGGTGGGCAATGTCCATGGTTTCCGAAAGCGTCACCTGATGGAATCCCCCCTGGTCACGGATATCCCGGGCCGTGTTTTCCAGAACCGCATGGACAAAGGTACCGAATTCTGCCGGGTCCACCTTTGCTTCCTTTCGTTCCTTTGCCCGCAGACCGTATTTCAGGAAATAGCTCAGGCGGCATTCCGCCTGACGATCCACCTGAGAGGCGGAGAGATTCAGCGTTTTTCCGTAGAGGGCCTCAATGTTTGCTCTGTCCACGCTGCCCAGAGAATAATCCCTGTGCTTGCAGGTATCCAGATATTCCGCTTCCAGGTTTAGCCTCCGGGCCGCATCCCCAGCGTTCCACTTGGCAAGATAGGCCCCGGCTTCCCGCGGGTCCGCCATAGCAAAGCCCATGCCGGCTTCGATTTTTCCCTCGCCCCCTGCCATCTGGGCAAGGCGGCGGAAAATATAGGACGGCTGCTCACCGGAGCAGAACACGCTCACCGAATCCTGCGCACCGCAGAACACGCCATAAATATCCGCAAACTCTGCCTGAATGCCCTCCAGACTGCCGCCGGTCAGGGGCACGCCCATTTCCCGCAGGGCAACACGCTCCTGATCCGTCAGCACGCCGGAGGAGCCGGAATAGCCAGGGAGCTTGCCCTCCTGGGCGCCAAGGAGGATCAGATGCCGGCAGGAATGGCACCGCATCGCACTGACCAGTCCAAACTGTACCGCGTCCAGAACCGGCGGGATGGTGCCTACATCGTACTGGCTCAGCAGCAGCCGCAGAAGCCGGACAAAATGCTCCGGCTCCCAGACCGTCTCCCCCAGTACGTCATAAAGCTGCTCAAGGGCAGAAAGAAGAATTTCCCACAGCTGATTCAGGATCTGAGCTGCGCGGTTGTCCCCCTGATCATCCAGCTCCCGGGCCAGCTGTCCCAGGCGCTGGGCCAGCTGAATGTCTTCAAGAAAATCATACAGCACAAGCACCTGCTGACGCAGATTCCGGGCGTTTTGGAAGCCACGGGCCAGCCGTTCCAGCGGCCCCATAGCCAGGCTTCTTGCCGTGTTGAGCCGCTCCAGCATGGAGGCAGTTTCCTCTGTCCAGATGCCGCTGAGGCCCTCCGGATGGTTTTCCCAGGTCTGAGTCCATTTTTTACCCTGAATTGCCCAAATGATGGCATAGTTTTCAACATCGTCGCAGATATCCGCTTCCAGCGGAGAAAGGGCAGAGCGCAGATAACGGAGCATCTCCCGCTGTCCAAAGCCACTCAAGGCGGCATCCAACCCGCTGAGCACCGTTGCCACCACATTCTTCTGGAGGATATCCTCCGTGCCCGCTTCGTACAGCGGAATGCCCATACGGTGAAAAATCAGGCTTAAAATCGGCTGATAAACGGTGGTATCCGTGCAAACCAGGCTGATATCCCGATAGCGGCAGCCGGAACGGACCCGGTCCTGCACCTCCCGGGCTGCCGCCATGCATTCGCTCCAGACCGAGTCCCCAGCCATGACCCGAAGGTGATCGCCGCTGACGAACCGGCTGATGACGCCCTGGAACAGATTCTCACGGAGGCAGGAAAGTTCATCCTGCCTTCCCCCGATATATTCGACGGAAACCTCCACACCGGCACGGCGGGCGCATTTCAAAATCTCCTGGGCCGTAGCACCGGCCTTTTCAAAGGCCATCTTCTGGGAGCCGCACTGATCGCAGTTCAGGCTGACCGTGACCTGGGGAGATACCCGGATCATATGCTCCAGGATTGCCAGATGCTGGCGGGTAAAATCCGGGAAGCCATCTATGTAAAAAAAGTGATTTTCGGCAAAGCTGCCGGCCTCCATTTGCTCCAGCAGCTGAGTTTCCCGGTCTCTGGGGTCCCGCTTGCCTCTGGCGCAGAGGCTGTCGTAGCTTTCCATCAGCAGGGCCAGTTCCTCCAGCTTCTGGGCAAAGCTTCCCTCCACCGATCCGGCAGCCTGCTTCAAATCCGCCGATGTGATGCAGCAGCGCTTAAACTCATCAACGGCATCAATAAGTCCGGTCAAAAATTCCGGCTTGGTCTCCACCGAGGCATAGGCCTTCAGCCGGCTGTGGAGCTGCCGGGCGGCGGCTGCCATGGCGGCGACTCTTCCGCCGCCATCCAGGCAGTCCGGCATTCCGCCCATTTCGTCACTGACCCGTCGGGCCAGACGGGTAAAGGAAAGCACCTCCGCATAGCGGCTGGCGGTGTCCCCCGCCGCCTGACAGAGGCGGCGCTCGGTTTCATGGCTGATGAGCTCAGGAACCATCACAATCCGCCCACCCTGCCGGCTTTTTACATCTGACGCAACCCGGCGGAGAATTTCATCCCGATTGGTCGTCCAGTCCTTTCCCAGTAAAAGCTGAAGCATCTGATTACACCGCTTTCTTTCTGTTTCTCATATTTATGATATCACATATTCGGTCCAAAATATAGGGTAAGATTCATCCTTTTCCAAATCTGTTTTCCAATTTCCCCAGCAAATCCAGCAGGAAAAACCGGAGGGTATAATTTCTTTCCCCTGTCAGGGTCCCGCTGAGGGACTTTGGAAACCCCGCCGATGCGGCAACATCGTAAAATTCCTGTCCCGCGGCGGCTGTGCAAAGAGACGGATAGACCACACACCACCAGTTCTTCCCCTCCCCGGCTCCTATGGTGATCTTCAGCGATTCATAGGTGCCCGCAGGCAGGGAGAAGGTATCATATTGCCGGGTGTCAAACCGTTCCTTCCCCAGGGAAACCGTTACCCGCTCTGTGTTTCCCAGGGCCGCCAGGGCATCGGAAGCCGCTTTTTCAAGCCGTGGCAGGTTGTCTCTCAGTAGCCCCTCCGCCTGACCTGCATCCGGGATACGCTCCAAAGGTGCGTCAAGAACCGCCAGCACTGCATCCCGCACCGCCTGTTTGGCGGCCTGATCCGCGTCACTGTTCGAGTTCGCCACAACATGGAGGCGTATCAACCCATTATTCAGGGCCTGACGGTCGGAAAGCACCGTACCAAACCAGAAAAGTGAAAATATAAGCAAAATTGCTGCCAGTCTTTTCCCAAATTTCCTCATAAAAACACCGTCCATACTGGAATACTTCCAATATGGACGGGCATTTTCATTTTTATACCGGCTTACCGATAAACACCTGGGAATAATTGTCCTTAAGCATATTGCACAGCACCGCAGCCACCTCAAACTCGGAGACAATGGCAAACACCGCAGAGCCGGAGCCGGTCATCTGGTAGCCCACCGCGCCATACTGGTGGAAAATGGACTTGATATAGTTCAGTTCCAAATGCTCCTGAGTAACGATGGGGTCGAACACATTGTTCAGGTTATGAGCCACCTTTTCCAGATCTCCCGCCAGGAGGGCGCTTTCCATAGCGCCGTTGTCAGGCCGATCCGCAATGGCTGTTTCATCAATTTTTTTGTACAGCTCCGGGGTGGAAACGCTGAAATTGGGCTTTACCACCACAAAAATGCAGTCCGGCATATCCGGGAGCTTGCGCAGCCGCTCTCCCCGGCCCTCAACCATGGCGGTGCCGCACAGCACGCAGAAGGGAACATCGCTTCCAACCTGAGCGCCGATTTCCGCCAGAGCGAGGATGGAAAAGGGATTGCCGTAATGCCGGTTCAGTGCCCGCAGGACCGCAGCCGCATCCGCGCTGCCGCCGCCCATACCGGCACCGCTGGGAATCCGCTTGGTAATCCGGATTGCCAGGCCTTCCGGCTCTCTCTGGGCCATCTGGTAGAAAACCTGGGCTGCCTTCCAGGCAAGATTTCGTTCATCGCAGGGAATTCCCTCCATATCGCAGGAAAGGGTCCAGGGCTTCCCGGTTCCCACGTCAATCTCCACATCGTCACGGATGGATACCGTCTGCATTACGCTCTTGAGATCGTGATAGCCGTCCTCCCGCTTGCCCAGAACATTCAGTGTCAGATTCAGCTTGGCAAAAGCACCTTCATACAAAGTCGTCATAACGAATTCCTTTCTTCATCGGACTGTTTCCAAAAAGGAAACAGGTCATTTTTCATCATTATACCGGATTGAAGGAAATTTTGCAATGGGAAATGTATATTTTCCGTTGGGAGAGGAAAGCTATCAGCGGAAAAAGCAAAAAGGAGGTAACACGGTGGATACACTTGCGCTGATCGTTTCAATTATCGGCTGCCTCAACTGGGGACTTGTGGGCATTTTCCGGTTTGACCTGGTGGCCTGGCTGTTTGGCGGGTCCGGCTCTCTGTTCAGCAGAATTGTTTACACAATTGTCGGGCTGGCAGGACTATGGAGCATTTCCTTTCTCTTCCGCCGGAACAAGCCCATGGACGGGGAATAAAAAGCAGCGGTTCCATTTTGGAACCGCTGCTTTTTTACCACTTGCAGCGAACCACGATTTCAACCTTCTGCTCGCCATACTGGCATATGATGGTCGTCTCGCCCTTACCGACGGAAAGAACTCTGCCGTTTTCATCCACGGTAGCCACTTTTTCATCCAGGGAGGTCCACTGAACCTCGTTATTTTCCAGACCGTCCAGCACAAAGGTAAAGCCCTGATTGGAGCCATTGAAGGTCAGATCCGTCCACCGGATTACCTTCAGGGTAATATCCTTCAGCGGTTCTGTGGGCTCCTCCGTGGTTTCCTCTGTCTCTTCCTCAGTTTCCTGAGTGGATTCCTCCGTCTCTTCTTCTCCAAAGAAGCAGACTACAACGCAGTCAAAGCTCTTGTCACCGCATTTTACCGTAATCAGGGCTTCGCCTTCCCCAACTGCCTCGATCCGTCCCTCGGAATTGACCACCGCAACATCTTCGTTGCTGGATTCATAAGTAAGAACATCCGTTGTATCCTCGGGAAGTACCTTAGCGTTGATCAGATAATACTGACCCGGCTCCAGAAGTTCCACCACATCCGCGCTGAGGCACTCAAGGTCCTCGCAGGGAACGGTGGGAATGGTGGTTTCCTCCGTTTGCGTTTCCTCCTGGGAGCTTTGGGTATCCATCTGCGCACCGGAGGTGGAGCTAAAGTCGCCCTTTCCTGCATTGGGCAGGAAAAACTTCATAAAAATGAAACCGGTGATCGCCAGCAGCGCCAGAATGACAATAATCAGCAGTACCACAAGAAATTTATTGGATTCGCCGGGCTTTTCCCGGGGATAGAGGCTTTCATCCTCCTCTTCCTCCGCCGGATCCACGTCATAGGAAGCGGCGCTCTGGTTGCGCTTACGCACATTGGACGCGGAAAAACGGCCGCCCTTGACCCGCGTGCTTTTCGTATGGCTGGGAGTCATATCCACCAGGAACTCATCCTCAAGGGCTGCCGCCTCCAGATTCCTGGCGTAGCCGCAGATGGGACATTGCTGGGAAGTTTCCGGGTAGGTGGTCCCGCAAATATCACAAATTACCTTTCCCATGGTATACCTCCTTGCAGAAATAATCAAAGTGTACCATTATCGGCAACGATTATATCACTCATTTGGCAGAAAAACAACTACAAACCTGTTGCATTTTTTGTAATTTTATTTTATGATATAGGGGTTAAAGGAGGCGATTGACTTGTCAGATCCGAAATTGATCTCCCCGCTGCTGGATGGCTTTGCCATGGGCGCGCCCATGAGCGGTCACGACGGTGTCCGCTGCTGTCCCGCGGTGAAGGAGAACTCTGATAATAAATACATAGTAAAAGTCATTTCCGTTCCCGCGTCCCAAAAGCAGCTGGACGCGCTCTTGCTTACCGGTGCCTACAAGGATCCCGCCGCTGCCATGGATTATTTCAAGGAGCTGGCAGACGGTATCGTTCAGGAGGCCGAAACCCTTCAGAAGCTCTCCAGGCTGGAAGGCTTCCTGCCCTACGAAAGATGGCAGATCGTGCCGATGGAGGAAAACCGGCTGGGCTACGATGTTTATCTGGTCACATCCTATAAGCGCTCTCTGGAAAAATTCATGCGCCGCAATCCCATGACCCATCTTGCCACCGTCAATCTTGGCCTGGATATGTGTGCCGCATTGGCAATTTGCCGCAACGCCGGTTACCTGTATGTGGACCTGCAGCCCTCCAACATCTTCATTTCCGAGGATAAGGAGTACCGGATCGGTGACCTGGGTTTTGTAAGTCTCTCTTCCCTGAAGTATGCTTCCCTCCCCACCAAATACCGCAGCGTTTACACCCCTCCGGAGCTTCACGATCCCATGGCAACACTGAATACCACCATGGATATCTACGCCACCGGCCTGATTCTGTACCAGATCTACAACAATGGTGTTCTTCCCTTCGTGGGCAAAGCACCGGCGGAGCCCCTGCCCGCTCCCCTGAATGCGGATTACGAAATCGCTGAAATCATTTTGAAGGCCTGCGATCCCGAGCCCTCCAACCGCTGGCAGGATCCCATGGAAATGGGTCAGGCTCTGGTATCCTATATGCAGCGCAATGTTATCAACGATGTCCCCGTTGGTCCTCCCATGGGCATTCTGACAAAGCCCCAGGAAGCTGATGTGGAAGCCACCTCCGATGAGGGGCAGGAAGAAGCATCTGCCTCCGATGACGCAGCCGCGGAAGCAGCGGAGGCCGAAGGTCTCGACGAAAATGCCGATCTGCCCCCGGCTGACGGCGATGACGGTCAGTGGAACATTCCCGATGACAGCGAGGACCCGCCGGAATCCATGGAACCCCTGGTTACCGGGGAAGATGCGCCGGAAGAAACGGCAGAACCCTCCCCGGATGCCGAAGATTCCGATTTACTGCCTGTTGACGGGGATACCGACCCGGAAAACACCGACGACAATCCGGAGGATGACCGCAAGACTATGGTCATTCAGCCTCAGTCCGGCGCCAGGAAGCGGAAATTTGTGATTTTCGACGATGACGACGAGGATGAAGATGATTACGAGGACGAGGGGGATGAATACGAGGAGGACGAGCCCTTCGATCCCCAGCCTAAGCCGAAGAAAAAGAAAACCGGCCTGATTCTGGCGCTGGTTTTGATTCTTCTGGTGGGTGCGCTGATCGTCGGCGGTGTGTTCTTCTATCAGAATTACTATCTGCTGGAGGTCCGCTCCATTGCGGTCAACGCGGTGGACGGTGCCCCCAATTCCCTGATGGTCACTATCGATACGGACGTAGACAACACCCTGCTCACCGTGGTTTGCTCCGACAGCTATGGCAACAACAAGCGCTCCGCCATTACAAACGGTCAGGCTCTGTTTACGGACCTGACACCGGATACCATGTACCAGTTCCAGCTGGAGGCCCAGGGCTTCCATCAGCTGAAGGGCCCGGATTACAGCAGCTATACCACTGCTGCCAAGACGGATATTCTCAGCTTTACCGGCGTTACCGGCAATGAGGACGGCTCTGTGGTCCTGAGCTTTACCGTTGAAGGACCTGAGAAGGAGTGGAGCGTTGTCTGCTCTGCCGAGGGCGAGGAGGACAAAACCATTCCCTTCACGGGACATACCGTTACCGTTACCGGGCTGACCGTCGGCAAGACCTACACCTTCACCCTGACGGATCCCTCCGAGACCCTATATATGGTGGGTAATACCACTCTGGAATTCACGGCCTCCAGCATTATCCTGGCCCAGGATCTGGAAATCACCGCCTGCGGCGGAGGTTCCCTCACCGCCAGCTGGAGCGCTCCCGAGGATGCCATTGTTGAAAGCTGGAATGTGCTGTGCTACGGAGATGACGGTTTCACCACAAACACCACCACCTCTGAAACCAGCATCACCTTCGACGGAATCGGTACCGATTCTGCCTACACCGTCGAGGTTAAGGCTGCCGGGATGACCCAGGCTGTCCGCACCACCGTAACCGCCAACCCCATTACCATCACCAAGGTCAATGTGGATGAATCCAATCCCGAAAAGCTGACCGTTTCCTGGGAATACGAGGGCAACGCGCCGGAGGGCGGCTGGTATGTGATGTATACCCTGGATAACAGCGATACCCAGCAGGTTGTCTCTACGGACACCAACTCTGCGGTTATCTCTCCCCGGATTCCCGGTGCGGAATACACTTTTGTTTTCTATGCCAGAAATTCCGCTACCATCTTTAACGACACCTATGTTTACGGCTGTCCCAACGCTGAGGCCTTCGCCCAGTACAGTATGCTGGCTAAGAATGTCACCGCCAGCACGCTGGTTACCCCGGGCAGCAACTGGAGCTACAAAAATGTATCCAAGAAGGACTACACCAGCTCCTTTAAATCCGGACAGAGCATCTCCCTCCTGCTACACACGGACTACAGTTTCTACATCCCCAGAGAGAATGTTTCCATTCTTTACGTAATCCGTGACGCGGAAGGAAATGTTCTGACGGATCTGGTGGATTACAGCACCGGTCATGTGTGGTACGAGCTGTGGTCCAATTCTGCGGATTACCACTACTGTGAGCTGGATCTGCCCAAGGTCCCCACAGAGCCCGGACAGTACAGCCTCTATCTGTACTTCAACGGTGCCGCCCTGTGTAAGCTGGATTTCTCCATTACGGAGTAATACCCAAAGCCGCCCCGGACAACCGGGGCGGCTTCGTGTATCTAAGAGATCTTTTACGCCGGCGCTACGCCGCTTTCACAAAAAGCTTTTCTTTACAGATCCGCCTTCCCCACGGGAAGAATTTTTGTGCACAGTTCCGATTTTTCCGGTTCTTAACAATTTGACCGCCTGAATATGCTATTATCCTCTCATTCCCATGAAGGAGAGACATACCATGCGCGGAAAAAGCCATCTCACCCTCGGCAGGCTGCTTGCCGAGCGATATATGCCCGATGCCCCCAGGCGGTATACCCGCGCTTTTATGATCGGATGCATTGAGCCTGACCGAAATCCCACTACTTATCTTAAGGGTTCTGTCCGGCAGGCCTTCCTCCGGGGCCACAACTACGAAAATTCCCTGCGGTATATGTGCCGGGTGGCCCGGCGGCTGGAACAGAAGACGGTCTGGCGTTTGGTGGACTATTACACCATGGGCAAGCTGATCCATTATACCGCCGATGCCTTTACTTACGCCCACAACCAGAGCTTTGGCACCAAGCTGGCTGACCACAGAGAATACGAGCAGATGCTTCAGGAGCATTTTCTTCGGTACCTGGAGGATGCGCCTCCCATAACCGCAGAGGTCTATCGGTCCGCTGCCGATGCCATCCGCTCCTGCCACCAGGATTACGCCCGGGAACCCATGGGCATTGCAACAGATGCTCGCTTCGCCCTCAATGCCTGCTGCTGTGTGCTGGTAACGCTGTTTACTGTTTAAAAATACGCTGCTCCGGGGTCTCAGAGCCTGGGAGCAGCGTTTTTCTTTACAGATATTCCAGCCTTACCCCCGGAGCCAGAGTGCGGGGCGTTACCATGGAGTCAAACTGAACAATCATCCCCTCCTGATTGGATAAGAAGCCGATCAGCGTGCCCTCTCCAAAGACGGCATGGCGCACCCTTCCGCCCGTTCTTACAACCTCAGCTCCCCCGGAAACTGACCGGTTTTGGCCTGCCGAAGCCCGGGCCTTTTCCTCCAGCTCCGGGTCCAGTGGAACCACATAATCCAGATTCTCCTTTTCCGCGTCGAAGAGAAAACGGCTGGGGTATCGGAAGGAGCCGTCGTAATTGGATCCAGCCGCTTCGGATAAATACAGCCGGTCACGGGCCCGGGTGAAAGCCACATAGGCAAGCCGCCGCTCTTCCTCCAGCTTTTCACGGGTGTTCGCCCGTTTCCCGGGAAATATTCCTTCGGAAAAGCCGCACAGGAATACCACAGGAAATTCCAGGCCCTTGGCGCTGTGAACGGTCATCAGCTTGGCAGAGCGGGTGTTCTCCGTCTGATCCATGTTGGTAAAGAGGGCCGCGTGATCCAGGTAGTTGCCCAGGCTCACCTCTTCCCCCGCCTTCTTTTCAAAGTCATAAATCGCCTGCTTCAGCTCTGCCAGATTGTCAAGCCGTTCCTCCTCACCGGAGGAGCGAAGGTTCTGCTCGTAGCCACTTTCATCCAAAATACCTGCCAGCAGATCTGTCAGGGCCATATCTCGGTATATTGCCCTGTATTTTTCAATCAGGCGGACATACTCCCGGGCTCTGCTCCGAAGGAAAAGCTCCGTATCCAGAAGGACTTTCAGTGCGTCATACAGACTGCAGCGCTCCACGGTGGCATACTCCTTCAGGGCCGCTATGCGCCTGCGTCCAACGCCCCGGCGGGGCTCATTGACCGTCCGCAAGAAGCTGATATCGTCACCGCCGGATATCATCCGCAGGTAGCAAATAACATCCTTGATTTCTCTGCGCTTGTAAAACTCCACACCGGAATAGAGAACATAGGGAATTTTGTTCCGGATCAGGGATTCTTCAATTCCCCGGGAAATATAGTGCGCACGGTAAAGTATTCCCATAGCGCTGTAGGGCATACCGCCCTCGTGGAGCGCACGCATCTGCGCTGTGATCCATTCCGCCTCCAGCAGTCCTGTTTTTCCGTGAAAATAGAGGGGCTTACGACCGTCAGGCCGTACTGTTTCCAGCTGTTTTTTCAGCCGCTCCCGATTTTTGTCGATCAGCGCATTGGAGGCAGCCAGAATTTGGGGTGTTGAGCGGTAGTTGGTATTGAGGTATATGGTTCTGACATTTTCTTCCCGGGTTCCAAATTCCAGAATAAACTTCACATCCGCCCCCCGCCAGCTGTAAATGGTCTGATCCGGGTCCCCTACCACGAACAGATTCTTATGGTATCCCGAAAGAATCCGGGCCAGGGCATACTGATCCTTATCAATATCCTGAAATTCGTCAACCATAATGTACTCCAGCCGCTTCTGCCATTTTTTCCGGACATCCCGATTGTTTTCCAGGGCATACAGTGCAAAGTAGATCAGGTCGTCAAAATCCAGGCCGTAGCACTTTCGCTGTTCGCAGAAATAGCGATAGAGAACCTTGTCCTTCAAAGTGGACGCGGAATCCGCCAGGGCCATCAGCTCATCCATATCCGCTTCAACAAGGGTTTTCACATACCCCCGTCCCCCTTTTCTCCAGCCGATGTGATCGACTGCCTCCTTCACCGTCAGGTCCCGGCCCGATATCCCCAGCTCCTCAAATACGGTCTTTACCAGTGCCTCCCGGTCCTCACTGTCCAGCACAAGGAAGGTGGACGGATACCGGAGAACGTGGCAGTCCTCCTTCAGCAAAGATACGCAGAAGCTGTGAAAGGTCACAATCCGCCCCAGATCCTGATCCGGAAGATACCGCCGGATCCGTTTTTTCATTTCCGCCGCCGCTTTGTTGGTGAAAGTGACACAGAGAATATTGGCAGTAGAGATTCCCAGAGCCTCCACCAGATACATATAGCGGGCTGTCAGTGTCTTTGTTTTTCCCGATCCGGCACCGGCTATCACCCGGATCATGCCCTCTGTGGTTATTGCCGCCTCCAGCTGCTCCGGGTTAAGCTCCTGTAAGTATTCCATTGTCGTCCTCCCATTCCATTTTGCGGTATGATAGCAGATTTTCGGTCCAATAAAACAGGTATGAATAATTTTTGCTTGAAATTTGCGTTTAAGAGTGGTAAAGTTACAGCGAATAAAATTCCGGGAGGGATTTCCTTGGTCGATCAATTGTTCCGTGAACTTTCCGTTCTTCCTCAGGTGGAGGCCATTGCCCTGGGCGGCTCCCGGGCAATGGCCAATTTTGATGAAAAATCCGATTATGATGTTTATCTGTACTGCACCGCTCCGGTGCCGGAGGACTGCCGTCAGGTTATTCTCAGCCGCTATTGTACATATACCGAGATTGGAAACCATTTTTGGGAGTATGAGGATAATTGTACCCTTCGCAACGGCATCGACATAGATATCCTGTACCGAAATCTGGATGACTTCACTGCCGAATTAGCCGATGTTGTCTTCCGTGGCAATGCTCACAACGGCTACACCACCTGTATGTGGCACAATCTGCTGAACTGCCGGATTCTGTACGACCGGGACGGACGGCTGACCCAGGCCAAGGCACGCTTTGATGTTCCCTATCCCGATACGCTGCGGGAAAGCATTATAACCAGGAACCGGAAGTTGCTCCATGGCACCCTGCCTGCCTATGAGCTGCAAATCAAAAAGGCGCTGAACCGTGGAGATCTGGTCAGCGTAAACCACCGGATTTCCGCCTTCCTGGAGTCCTATTTTGATATACTCTTTGCGCTTAACCGGAAAACCCATCCCGGTGAAAAACGGCTTGTTGCCCTGTGCCGTCAAAGCTGCCCTGTTCTGCCGGTTGACTTTGAAGAAAATCTCAGCAATTTGTTCTGCCATATGTTATCCTCCCCAGAGGAAACCATTGCTGCTCTTCAGCAGATGATTGTCGAACTGGAAAAAATCTTGTAAACAAAGGCAATCTGCACTTGCAATATTCCATCCATCGTGGTATAATGTCCGCAGTTACTGTACAAGGAGGCCCACCATGGTCGAATCTGTTGTGAAGTTTTACTTTAGCTGCTATTACTTTTTTCAGAACAAAAAGTAATAGTGATTTGTGCTGCTGTAAAACCCCGGGAGCTTAAAATAGTATTTTAAGACGCCGCACGAATTTCCTCGTGCGGCGCTGTTTTTTAGGAGAGATCGATATGATTGCTGTACTCAAACAAGGAACCACCCCCCAGCAAACTGCCCATCTTGTGAATTGGCTGAAGCATATGAATCTGGATGTTCATATTTCCGAAGGCACCGAGGTGACCATTCTGGGACTGATCGGTGATACCAGCCGGGTGGATATCGAGCTTTTGAAGAGCCTTGAAATTGTCGAAAATGTCACCCGGGTCTCCGAGCCCTTCAAGCAGGCGAACCGAAAATTCCACCCGAAGGATACCATCGTTGAAATTGGGAATGTAAAAATCGGCGGCGGATATTTTGCCATGATTGCAGGTCCCTGCTCCGTGGAATCCGAGGAGCAGATCATTGAGGTTGCCCAGGCCGTCAAGGAATCCGGTGCGGAGATTCTCCGGGGCGGTGCTTTCAAGCCCCGCACCTCCCCCTATGCCTTCCAGGGCATGAAGGGGGCCGGTATTCAGCTGCTGCTGAAGGCAAAGGAGGCCACCGGTCTGCCCATCTGCACAGAGCTTATGAATATCAACGATCTGGACCTGTTCCGGGATATTGATATCATTCAGATCGGTGCCCGGAATATGCAGAATTTCGACCTTCTTCGGGAAATCGGCAAAACCAGCAAGCCCATCCTGCTCAAGCGCGGCCTGGCAAACACCCTGCAGGAGCTGCTTATGAGTGCGGAATACATCATGAGCGAGGGCAACAGCAATGTGATCCTCTGCGAGCGGGGAATCCGGACCTTTGAAACCTACACAAGAAACACACTGGACCTTTCGGCGGTTCCCTCCCTGCATGAGTTGACCCACCTGCCCGTGGTTGTGGACCCCAGCCACGCAACAGGAAAATCCAGACTTGTTCCCTCCATGGCTGTTGCCGCTGCCGCCGCAGGAGCCGATGGCATCATGGTAGAGGTCCATAACAATCCGGCACGGGCCCTTTGCGACGGTGCCCAGTCCCTGACCCCTACCCAATTTGATGACCTGTGTCACCGGGTTCGGATGGTTCGGGAGGCTGTGCGATGAATGTCGGAATTCTGGGCCTCGGTCTCATCGGCGGAAGCCTTGCCCGGGCCTATGCACTGGAGGGACACAGCGTATTCGCCGCCGAGAGGGACGAAAGTATGCTCTCCTTTGCCGTGCTGGCCGGTGCGGTCCATGGCAGGCTGACGGCGGAGACCATTTCCCGGTGCGATCTGATTCTCCTTGCCATTTATCCGGAGGGAAGCGCCTCCTGGCTTGAAGAAAACGGTCATCTTATTTCCAAATCTGCCCTTGTAATCGACTGCTGCGGAACCAAGCGCGGTATCTGCCAACGCTGCTTCCCTCTGGCCCGGCAGTATGGCTTCACCTTTGTCGGCGGGCATCCCATGGCAGGCTCTCAGTTCTCCGGCTTCAAATACAGCCGTGCTAACCTGTTTCAGGGGCAGCCCATGGTGCTTGTTCCCCCGGTTTTTGATGATATCGCCCTTCTGAATCGGGTCAAGGAAGCACTGAAGCCCTGTCATTTTGGCTCTTTTTCTGTCACAACAGCCCGGGAGCACGATAAACTGATTGCTTTTACCTCCCAGATGCCCCATATTTTGAGCAACGCCTTTATCAAATCACCAACCGCAGCCGCCCATAAGGGCTTTTCTGCCGGAAGCTATCGGGATCTGACCCGGGTCGCATGGCTGAATTCCCGGATGTGGGCTGAGCTTTTCCTGGAAAACCGGGACAATGTGCTCTCCGAGCTGGATACCTATATTGAAAACCTTTCCCGCTACCGGGACGCAATTACCGGTAATGATATTTCCGGTCTTACGGAACTTCTGGAAGAGGGAAAGAAGCGAAAAGAGGAAGTGGACGGATGAAGACCATAACAGTCAGCGCCTCAAAGCAATACGATATCAAAATCGGTACCGGGCTTCTTTCCACCGTCGGACAGGAGGTCCTTCAGCTGGGACGTGTCCAGGCTGCTGCCATCGTCAGCGATTCTACGGTTTGGCCCCTTTACGGGGAAGCGGTAAAAAGCAGCCTTGAAAGCGCAGGCATAACTGCCTTTCCCTTTGTTTTTCCCGCCGGTGAAGAAAGCAAGTCCTCCTCCACCTATCTGGAGCTGGTCAATTTTCTTGCGGAAAGCGGGTTGACGCGTTCCGATATCATCGTTGCCCTGGGCGGCGGCGTTGTCGGTGACCTGGCAGGCTTTGCCGCGGCAACCTACCTGCGGGGGATCCGCTTCATTCAGCTGCCCACCACATTGCTTGCCGCGGTGGATTCCTCTGTGGGGGGCAAAACCGCCATTGATCTCCCAGTGGGGAAAAATTTATGCGGTGCCTTCTGCCAGCCCAGTCTGGTGCTGTGCGATACGGAGGCCCTGAGAAGCCTTCCGGCAGATATTTTCCGGGACGGCTGCGCAGAGGTCATCAAATACGCCGTTCTCTTTGACCCGGCTCTGTTTCAGCTTCTGGAAAAGGACTGTCTTTCCTTTGACCGGGAAGCCGTTATCGCCCGGTGTGTGGAGCTGAAGCGGGATGTGGTCGTGGCGGATGAATTTGATACCGGCCTTCGTATGAAGCTGAATCTGGGGCATACCGTTGGTCACGGCGTGGAGGCCAGAAGTCAATTTACCCTGTCCCACGGAAAATGTGTTGCCATTGGCCTTGCCATCGTGACAAGAGCGGTAAAATGCCGGGACTGGCAGCGAATTATCGCGCTGCTGGAGGCCTTTGGCCTTCCTGTCAGAACCCTTTATCCCGTAGACGATATTTTCCGATACACCCTTTCCGATAAAAAGCGCTCCGGCGATACCGTAAGCCTGATTCTCCCCCGCTCCATCGGTTTGTGTGAAATCCAGCCCATGGCTCTGGAGCAACTGAAAAAGCTGATTGAAGAAGGTATGTAAATGGACATCACCATTTATCCCCGGCAGCTGGAGGGCAGCGTAGCTGTCATTCCCTCCAAGTCTATGGCTCACAGGTTTCTAATCTGCGCCGCCTTTGCCAATAATGAAACCACCCTGATCTGCCCGGAAACCAACCGGGACATTGAGGCTACCGCCGACTGTCTTCGGGCTCTGGGTGCGGATATTCAGCGGACGCCCTCGGGCTACATCGTTGACCCGGTAACCACGCTGCCGGAGTCTGCCGAAATAAACTGCGGTGAAAGCGGCTCTACACTGCGCTTTCTTCTCCCCATTGTTGGCGCGTTGGGCATCAATACCACTTTTCTCATGGAGGGCAGGCTCCCCCAGCGTCCCCTTTCTCCCCTGTGGGAGGAAATGGAGCGCATGGGCTGCATTCTTTCCAGGCCTCAGTCCAATGCTGTGCGGTGCAGTGGCAGGCTCAGAGGCGGAAATTACCGGATGGGTGGCATCGTATCCAGCCAGTTTATTACCGGGCTGCTGCTGGCCCTTTGCCTGATCGGTGAGCCGTCCCATCTGGAAATCACCGGACAGGTCCAGTCCCGGCCCTACATCACCCTGACGGAAAATGTCATTGCCCGCTTTGGCGGAGAAATGGGTGGGCGCGGCTTCCATACCCCGGGATATCTCGAGGTGGAGGGGGATTGGTCCTCCGGGGCATTTTGGCTGGCTGCCCAGACACTGGGAAGCAACGTAGCCGTTACCGGTCTGGATTACCACTCCCATCAGGGGGACCGGGCCGTTCATTCTCTTCTGTCCCGCATGGATGCCGAAATCACAATTCCGGCAGGCGATATCCCGGATCTGGTGCCTATACTCTCCATCGTCGCTGCCGCTGGGCACGGGGCTGTATTCACGGATATCCGCCGCCTGCGGCTGAAGGAATCCGACCGGGTTGCCTCCACCGTTGCCATGATTACGGCATTGGGCGGAAAAGCGGAGGCCACCGAAAACACTCTGACGGTATATGGAACAGGCCTCACAGGAGGAACCGTGGACAGCCGGAACGACCATCGCATCGCCATGTCTGCCGCCATCGGTGCTACGGTCTGCACCCAGCCCATTACCGTTTTGGGCATAGAATGTGTATCAAAATCCTACCCTAAATTTTTTGAGGAATACCGCCGGTTAGGAGGAAAGTATGAGCAGTACCTACGGTGAAAATTTAAAACTTTCCATTTTCGGTCAGTCCCATTCCGGTTCCATCGGTATGGTTCTGGACGGTATCCCGGCAGGACTGCCTGTGGATACGGATAAGCTGCAGGAATTTTTGAATCGACGGGCCCCAGGTCAGAATGACTGGTCCACCCCCCGCAGGGAGGAGGACCGTCCCGAATTTTTGGGCGGCCTGCTGGACGGATTTACCTGCGGTGCTCCCATCGCTGCCCTGATTCGCAATAAAAATACCCGCTCCGGGGACTACGCGAATTTAAAGGATTGTCCCCGTCCCGGTCACGCGGATTATACCGCTGAGATCAAGTACGGCGGCTTTCAGGACCCCGCAGGCGGCGGTCATTTTTCCGGTCGCCTGACGGCCCCACTGTGCATTGCCGGTGGCCTGTGCTGCCAATGGCTGGAGAATATGGGAATACACATTCACGGACGGATCTATTCCGTGGGAACCGTAGAGGATCCAATCCCTTTTCACACTCTGCCCCAGCTTATCGCTGCCGTTCCCACGGATTTTCCCACCATTGGAAAGCGGCAGGAGATGATGGATGCCATTGCTCAGGCCCGCTCCCTTGGCGACAGCATAGGCGGTGTGGTTCAGTGCTGCATTGACGGGCTACCTGCGGGTATCGGTGAGCCCATGTTCGGCGGGGTCGAAAGCCGAATCGCCCAGATCGTCTACGGAATACCCGCGGTCAAGGGTCTGGAGTTTGGCGACGGCTTCCGATGTGCCAGCCGCACCGGAAGTGAAAACAACGACCCATTTTTCCTGTCTCACGGGACAGTGGAGACCAAAACCAACCATTGCGGCGGAATTCTGGGCGGAATTACCAACGGAATGCCCCTGATTTTTCAGGTTGCCTTCAAGCCGACACCCTCCATCGCCCTTCCCCAGCAATCCGTTTCCCTCTCCGAAGGAAAGGAAACTGTTCTTGAAATCAAAGGGCGGCACGATCCGTGCATCGTTCCCCGGGCAGTTCCCGTGGTGGAGGCCGCAGCCGCCATTGCCGTGTACGATATGATTCTGGGCAACACCCAGGCAAAAAGGAGGAAGTAAAAATGGATTTAAATTCTCTCCGGGAGGAAATCGACCAAATCGACGATGAGTTGGTCAGGCTTTTCACCCAGCGGATGGACGTTGCCGCCAGGATTGCGGACTACAAAAAGGAAAACGGCCTTCCCATTCTACACCCTGTCCGAGAGCGGGAAAAGCTTCAGAATGTTGCGGCCCAGGCGGGGCCGGAAATGGCGAATTACACCCGGGTGCTGTATTCCATGCTCTTCGAGCTGAGCCGCAGCTACCAGAGCAAGCGAAGCATTGCCTCTACCCCGCTCCATGAGCAGATTGCCCGCGCCATTGACCACACCCCCAGGCTCTTTCCGCAGGCTCCCATGGTGGCCTGCCAGGGCGTTGAGGGTGCGTATTCCCAAATCGCCTGCGAGAAAATCTTCAAGAATCCCCTGATTCTCTATTTCCGCAACTTTGATGGGGTTTTCTCCGCAATTGAGAAAGGGCTCTGCCAGTACGGCATCCTTCCCATCGAAAATTCCACCGCCGGATCCGTCAAGAAAGTGTACGACCTGATGATTCAGCACAATTTCTCCATCATCCGTACCTTCCGGCTGAAGGTGGACCACAATCTTCTTGCCAACAAAGGGGCTGATATTTCCGGGATCCGGGAAATCTACTCCCACGAGCAGGCCATCAGCCAGTGCACAGAATTTCTGTCCGGGATGAAGGATGTTAAAATCATACCCGTGGAAAATACCGCCGTTGCGGCTGAAATGGTTGCATCCTCCGGACGAATGGATGTGGCGGCTCTGTCCAGCCGCTCCTGTGCGGAGCTATACGGCCTTACCTGTCTGGCGGCATCTGTGCAGGACAAGGGAAATAACCGCACCCGCTTTATCTGCATTTCCAAAAACCTGGAAATCTATCCCGGCGCGGATAAAACCAGCATTATGATGGTGCTTCCCCATCGTCCCGGCTCCCTTTACCGGGTTCTCGCCCGGCTCTATACGCTGGGCATCAACGTGACAAAGCTGGAATCCCGCCCCATCCCCGACCGGGAATTTGAGTTCATGTTCTACTTCGATTTGGAGACCTCCATCTATTCCGAGGAATTTGTTCAGCTGATGTGCGAGCTGGATGAGCTGTGTGAGGAATTCAAGTATCTTGGCTCCTACAGTGAGGTTGTATAATGAAATGCGGCTTATTGGGCCGGAAGCTCGGCCATAGCTATTCTCCCCAGATTCACGCCCTTCTGGGGGATTATCCCTACATCCTTTATGAAAAAGAACCTCAGGAGCTGGAAGAATTTCTGAAAAACGGCGATTTTACCGGCATCAATGTGACCATGCCCTATAAGAAGGATGTGATCCCCTTCCTGGATGTGCTTACACCCTGCGCGCAAAAGCTGGGGGCTGTCAATACCATCGTCCGCCGTGATGGCAGACTGATCGGACACAACACCGACTATTTTGGCTTTTCTTCCATGCTGGATGACAGCGAACTTTCCGTTTCCGGCAAGAAGGTATTGGTTCTGGGCAGCGGCGGTGCTTCCAATACTGCCGTTTCCGTTCTGCGGGAGCGTGGTGCCTTTCCCGTGGTCGTTTCCAGAAATGGGCAGAATCATTATGGGAACCTCAATCTCCACGCAGACGCTGCCCTTCTGGTAAACGCAACGCCGGTGGGTATGTATCCCAAAACCGGTGTGTCCCCTATGTCGCTGGAGGATTTCCCCGCTCTGGAGGGCGTCCTGGACATTATCTACAATCCTGCCCGGACAAAATTGATGCTGGATGCGGAAGGCCGGGGCCTTGTAACCAGAAACGGTCTTCTCATGCTGGTTGCCCAGGCAAAGGAGGCTTCCGAATGGTTCACCAGCACAAGCCTTCCCGCCGATGTAATCGGCAGCATCCACGCAGCCCTTTCCCGCCAGATGCAGAATATCATTCTGATTGGAATGCCTGGATGCGGAAAAACCACCCTGGGGCAGGCCCTGGCCCGGGAAACCGGCAGGGTATTTGCCGACACGGACAGCTGGATCGTGGAAAATGCTGGCAAATCCATCCCCGAAATCTTCGCCCAAGAGGGCGAGACGGTCTTCCGGGACTGGGAGACCCGGGCGCTGGAGGCTCTTGGTAAAGAATCCGGTCTGGTCATTGCCACCGGCGGCGGCTGTGTGACGAAGGAACGAAACTACCCTCTGCTCCATCAAAACGGTACCATTTTCTGGCTTCAACGCTCCCTTGAGGCCCTTCCAACCCAGGGCCGCCCCCTTTCTCAGGGAACATCCCTGGACCGTCTATACCGCCAGCGTGAAAACTGCTACCGGCGCTTTTCGGATCACATCATCGACAATAACGGCACCCTTTCGGATGCTGTAGAGCAGATTCTGGCTAAGGAGGTCAATGTATGAAAATTCTGGTAATCAACGGCCCGAATATCAATATGCTTGGCATCCGTGAGCCAAAGGTTTACGGAAAGCGGACCTTTTCCGACTTACTTTCTCTCCTCGATGAAACCGCAGAAACGGAGAGCCTTCAAATCGAGCAGTTCCAATCCAACCACGAAGGGGCCATCGTGGACCGGATTCAGGCAGCATACGGGAACACGAACGGAATCGTTATCAATCCGGCTGCTTATACCCACACCAGCGTGGCTATTCTGGACGCGCTGAAAGCCGTTGCGATTCCCGCCGTGGAGGTTCATATTTCCGATGTGGATTCCAGGGAGGATTTCCGGCAGATTTCCTATGCCGGTATGTACTGCGAGAAGACCATCAAGGGCCACGGCCTGGAGGGCTACCGGGAAGCCATCCGCTATCTGAAGGAAACGTATCTGCCCTTGGATGCCTGACGCGGCAGTGCTCCCGCCATAGCTGTCATTTCCCTCTTTGAAAAAATCAGAGCGTGTTGCCGTAATTGGGCAACACGCTCTTTCTTTATTCGACTGATTTCAGGGCTTCCGCCATGTTGACCTTTTCCAGCTTGAAATAGAAGATCAAATCCACAATCAAAGCGGAAAGAATGGTCATTACCGCGGAAATCACATAAGAATCCACTGCGGCTCTGGGTTCAAACCAGACCATATTGATTCGAATCTGGCTGATAACGAAGCTCAGGAACCAACGGCCCAGCGGAAGTCCCAGAATGGTACCCATAACCGTCAGCGCCAGATTTTCTTTAAACACATAAGCCGCCGTCTCTCCGGCATTAAAGCCCAAGACCTTGATCGTGGCAATCTCCCGAAGTCGCTCATTGATGTTGATATTGGTCAGGTTATACAGCACCGTTACCGCCAGCGCACCGGCGCAGATCACGATAACACCAACCACCAGATCCAGCGCATCCATCATGGACCCAACCATACCGGCAAGATCATCACTGACGGAGATATTCATGACCCCCGGCAGACCGGTTATTTTTGCGCTGACCTCGTGGACATCCGCATTATCCCTGATGGTAACCAGTGCCATTTGCTGCTCAGGCGCAGTGCCCCATTCCTTCTCCAGAGTTTCCGGGGTTACAATGGCGTAGTTATACACATGGTTATCATAGATACCGGAAACCGTGAGGGTAACGGACTGCATATCCGCGTTGCGCAGTGTCACCTGCTGTCCCTGGGATACATCCAGCGCCTCAGCCACACCAACACTCAGCAGCAGCTCACCCTCTCCCGGAAAGGAAACCGATTCATCGCCGCTGTGGAAATCTATGAATTTTCCGATTTCCGGCCCGGCGGACATCAGGTAAATTTCCCGGGTCTGGCCCTCCACCTCCAGGTCCACGCTTTCCTGGTGGTAAAACAGTATATTTTCCGCGCTTCCAGCCAGCTTCTGCCGGAAAATGTCCTGGGCATCCTCTGACTGTCCGGCTGAGAAATAAACCTGCATATCATAAACCGTGACTTCCTCAAACTGGTACTGAGCAATATTCACGATAGTATCCCGCAGGCCGAAGCCTGTAAGCAGCAGAGCTGTACAGCCGCCAATACCCACCAGCATCATAGCCAGCCGCTGGCGATAGCGGAAAATGTTGCGGATAGTCACCTTGTTCAAAAAGCTGAGCTTGTTCCAGCCCGGCAGGTATTCCAGAAGAATCTTTTTCCCTGCAGCGGGAGCTTTGGGCCGGATCAGCTCCGCAGGAACTTCCTGAAGCGTTCGGTAGCAGCAGTACCATGTCACAAGCAGAATGACGGCGGTATACATTCCCACCACCATCAGGCACAGCGACCAGTCGATGGTTAGAACCACATTCGGCTGAATACAGATCATAATGCAGTAGGCTTCCCAAAGGATTTTGGGGAACAGGGTGCTTCCCACGGTGACACCCAGACCGCAGCCGATTAACGCACCGGAACCGGCATAGAACAGATATTTGTTGATGACAGAGCCGGTACCGTAGCCCAGGGCCTTAAAGGTTCCGATCTGCGTCCGCTCCTCCTCAATCATTCGGGTCATGGTGGTAATGCAGACAAGAGACGCAATCAGCAGAAAGAACGCCGGGAAAACCTTGGAAACACTGTAAACAATATCGGAGTTGCTGTCCAGGGAGGCATAGCCTACATTGGAATTTCGGTCCAGCACGAAAACCTCGGGACCGTCCATTTTGTCGATGGTCAGCCTGGCATCCTCCAGAGCCCCTCTGGCTTCCTCCAGCTTAGCCTCCGCATCCGCCATTTCCGATTCCGCCCGGGCTTTCCCTTCCTCATATTCCTGCTTCCCCTTTTCCAGTTCCTTCCGGCTTTCCTCCAGCTGCATCTGAGCGGCATTCAGCTGCCCCTCCGCCTGGAAAAGCTGCTTTTCACCCTCCTGTATTTGGAGCTTGCTCTCCTCAATTTGCGCCTGAATCGGCTGAAGCTGGTCATCCAGTTGTGCAATTCCGGCATTAACCTCCGCCAGTGCCCCCTCCTGGGCCGCCAGCTCCTGCTCCAAAAGCCCCCGCTGGGCCTGAAGCTCCGCCTTTTTCGCTTCCAGCTCTGCCATCCGGGCCAAAGGCTCCTCCAGCTCAGATGCCAGCTGCTCCCGACTGGCCGCCAGCTCCTGACGCTGGGCAGCGTACTCCCCCCGCTGGGCATTCTGCTGAGCAAGAAGCCCTTCCAGCTGAGCAATCAGCTCCTGATTTATTCCCGGGAACAGCTTTGCCGCATTCAGTGCTGCCTGGGTTCCCTGAATGCGGGCATCCAGCCCGGCAATCTGACTGTCAAGAGCAGCGATTTTGCCGTCCAGCTCCGCAATCCGGCCCAGGCCGTCACCGTATTCCTCCTGCAGCTGCCCACTCTCAGCATCCAGCTGGGCGATTTCATTGTCCAGCTGCCGAATGGAGCCCAGCGTTGACCCCATGCGGGCTTCAATTTCCGCCTTGGTGGCCTCCAGCGGGGCATAAAGGGTCAGCTGAGCATTTGTGAGAATGGATTCATACTGCGAAAGGGTTTCCTTGCTTTGGGCCAGAAGCTGCTTGTTCTCGTACAGTTCCTGACGTCCACTGTTTATCTGCCCCTGTCCTGCCTCCAGCTGCTTTTCGCCGTTCAGAAGTGCCTGATAAGCATCCGCCATTTCCTGCTCTGCCTGGGCTTTCCCATCCAAAAATTCCTGAAGGCCCTCTTCATACTCCGCAAGGCCCTCGGCATAGGCGCTTTCCGCCTCCGCCAGAACCTTTTCATACCGGGCCTGTCCCAGAGGCTCCAGCAGAGGCTCCAGGCGGTTCACCTCCCGCTGCATGGCAGCGTTATATTCCTCCGTAAAAATGGCATAGTCCCCGGGGATGGTCAGATGAATCTCCGTATAGTAGTCTGCGTCAAAGGCCTCCTCCGGCAGATAGAAGAAGCTGGTCAGGGAGCCGCTGCCAACGGAGGTATTGCCCCGGTTCATGTCCATGTAGAGGGGGCTGGACACATAGCCAACCACCGTGAGGGTATGATAGCGAACACTTTCCAGGGCTGTGGAATCGTTGCTTTCCGCCAAAATCACCTGGGTACCAAGTATGCTGTCATCATAGTAAAAGCTGTCTGCCAGGCATTCGTCCGGTGCCTGGGGCATTCGTCCCCCCCGGAGTGCCACCTGATTCACAGAGCCTGGCAGTGAATAAAAGCGGTAGACGGAATCCTCTCCCGCCTCTCCCAGACGGACAACCAAATCGGTATAGAACACGCCCTCCACGTCCGCAAAGCCCTCCAGCTTCCGGACCTGATCCACGTCATCTCTGTCCCAGCCGTAGGTGCTGGCCAGGCGGATATCAAACATATTCTGTGCGTCGGAATACTGCTGACCCGTTGCCACCATATCAAACTTCGTCATCCGCAGGCCGACAAACAGGCTTGAGCCCAGGGCAATGATGGCTACAATGGCTATGTACCGCCCCAGGGAGCGGGAAATGGAGCGAAAAAGGTTCCTTCGCATCCTGTTATTCTTGATTACCATTCAATTTCTCCAATATCCTGCGGGTGGTCGTTGCGCGTTACCGAATGGATGGTACCATTGCGCACCTGAATGACCCGGTCCGCCATGGCAGTCAGGGCGCTGTTGTGGGTGATGATGATGACCGTCATGCCGGTCCGGCGACCGGTATCCTGCAAAAGCTTCAAAATTGCCTTGCCTGTCTGATAATCCAGTGCGCCCGTAGGTTCGTCGCACAGGAGCAGCTTGGGATTTTTTGCCAGTGCCCGGGCAATCGCCACCCGCTGCTGCTCGCCGCCGGAAAGCTGGCTGGGGAAATTCTTCATCCGGTCCTCAAGGCCAACCTCCCGCAGAATCTGCCCTGCATCCAGCGGATTTCGGCAAATCTGGTTTGCCAGCTCCACATTTTCCAGGGCGGTCAGATTACCGATCAGATTGTAAAACTGGAAAACAAATCCCACATCATGGCGGCGGTAATTGGTCAGTTCCTTCCGGGACTGGGCAGAAATCTCCTCCCCATCCAGATAAACCTTTCCCGTGGATAAGGTGTCCATACCTCCGAGAATATTCAGCAGCGTGGTTTTTCCCGCGCCGGAGGGGCCCACAATCACCACCAGCTCTCCCTTTTCCACCTGGAAGGATACATCATGCAGGGCGTTGATTTCCACCTCACCCATGTGATAGGTCTTGCTCACGTCCTGAAATTCCACAAAAGCCATTCTTTCCTCACTCCACAAATAATCTTCTACCTTACATTGTAGCATACGAATCTCTGATTGTCGAAACTTTTTGTGAATTTCGTGTTTCAGAAATATAAAAATCCGGTTCTTTTTTCAAGAACCGGATTGGATATTCTTTTTGCGAAAAACCAGAAGCTTGCTTCCGACGTAATTGAGTATAACCACCAGTACGCTGGTAATTCCCTTCCATGCATTTCCATTCCAGCACAGAAGATCAACGGTAACCCAGAGGATTCCCGTTTCCAGCACGCCGGAGCCCACACGACATCCGGCGAAACGGATCAGCTCAGGCACAAGGGTCTTGGGCGACCAGTCATGGCTGCAGAAAACAAAGGGCTTATTGGTCAAAAACGCAAATACCACTGCCCCGGTCCATGCAATCACATTGCTGACGGTGGACTGGATTCCAAGAGTATTGTAGCAGGGCAGATAAATCATCCAGTTGACGAGAGTCGTCAGCCCTCCAAAAAACAAATAGGTAATCAGGTCATAATACTTATAAAAGAGCTTCTTACAGGTGTTTATCAATTTCTGCCTCCTGCTCCCCGGCCTCCGGGGGCCGGGGTAACATTTTTCTTCAATAGCTTTCCAATCAGAAGCCAAGATCCTCGCCCACCAGAATAAAGCAGATCCGCCCCACCGGACGGCAATGCCGTGTCACAAGAATCTGGTTGCAGATGCAGTCTTCGGCCTTGCAGTCGCCGCAGGTTCCCGTGACCTCGCAGGGTGTCTGATTTGGAAAGCGCTGCTTGTTCATAGGCGCGGCAACGGTCCGGGCCCGGGTGATGGCTCCGTCCAGCGTATCCATAACCTTGTTCATGCCTGCAATCACAATAATCTGCTCCGGGCCATAGCAAATAGCTGCCAGCCGGTTGCCGGTTCCGTCGATGTTCACCATTTGACCGTCCAGGCTCAGGGCATTGGCCCCTGTGATATACACATCCGCAAGCATACCGTCTCTGGCTGCTTTCAATTTTTCTTCGGCGGTGGTGCAGTTTTCCCGGTCGATGGCTGCATAGCTTCCCTTCTTAACCGCATCCAGCAGGCCGATTTGCTTTGCGGACACAGTCCCGCCCCAGGCAACGGTTGCGCCCTGAGGAATCAGCGACAGCGCCCTTTCAAGGGCCTTTTCTCTATTCTCGCAATAGTAGGCATCAAAATGGCGGTTTTTCAGATTTTTAACCAGGATTTCTCCCCGTTTTGCGTACATTTTCTGCTGCTCAGTCATGTCTGCCCCTCCATATTTTTAAGATTTTTGTTATGTCTTATTCACTGCGAAGCGCAATGACCGGATCCTTCTTGGCTGCGGTGCGGGACGGAATCAGACCGCCGATCAGCGTCAGGGCCATGCTCAGCACCACCAGAATGACCGCACTGGTTGCCGGAAGTTGTGCGTTAATATCACCGGTCCCGGTCAGATTGTGAATGATGATATTGATGGGAATATTCAGCGCCAGGGTGATACCAACACCGATCAGACCCGAACAAAGTCCCACAATAAAGGTTTCCGCGTTGAAAACCTGGGAAATATTCCGTTTGGATGCGCCGATAGCCCGGAGAATGCCAATTTCCTTGGTCCGTTCCTGAACAGAAATCAGGGTAATAATGCCAATCATAATGGAGGAAACCACCAGGGAAACCGCAACGAAGGCAATCAGCACATAGCTGACGCTGTCAATAATTGTACGAACCGAGCTCATCAGAATGCCCGTTACATCGGTATAACTGATAACCTGGTCCTCCGCGCCGGATTCTTCCATTTTATTGTTGTAGTCGTCTATAAAGCGGAGGAAGTCCTCCTTGCCCTCAAAATCCTTCAGGTAAATGAAGATACCCGTGGGCTCTGCCAAATCCGCATAGCCAAGGGATTTCAGGTTGGAATCCGCACCGGCCTCCTTGCTGGAGGAGGACATACTGCTCATAAGCCGCATCAAGTCCTCCTGGGTCATATTAAACTGGAAGGCAGAGGCAAGCTTCTCCTCATTGACATAGAAGGCGCTGCCCATATAGCTGTTGAGCACATTGCTGAAGCCGGAGAGCTTGGCCTGAATGGTGGACATGATGATCGTCTCCGTCATCTTTCCTGCCATAACGCCACTGGCTCCGTTAAGCACGGAGTTATTCATAAAACCAGCCACAACGCTGTCCACATTATCCGCAGAAATATTGGCATAATACCGGGAAGGATCCACTTCCGGCTCCTGGGGCTCCCCTTTCCCGGGTTCCGACGGCTCTTCCGTGGGTGCAGTCGGCTCCTCCGGGGAGGTGGTGGCTTCCGTCTCCTCCTCTTCCTCCGGTTGGGGCTCATCCGCGGAAGACTCGGAGGTTACGGTCTCCTCTGCTTCCTCGGGAAGGAGGAATTCATCAGCCGTCTGGGGAGAAACGGCAATACTTTCAGGCTCCATTGCCAGATTGCCGGAAATATAATCCGTTACCATCGCCAGCAGCAGCGGCCGATAGACCGTCGTATAATCCTCCCGGGTCAGGCCATACTGGCTGATCAGGTTCTGAATCAGGGCACCGGCGCTGTCACCGGCAAGATAGCTGTCCACAAGAGCCTCCGAATCCGCCAGGTAGAGCCGGGCGGAACCCTCTGCTCCATTTTGTGCAATGTAGCTTGTGAGCATATCCGTGGCAAGGTCAGAGAAGGTGTTCAGAAAGGCAGCCTGCGCGGGGGCGGTGCTCTGGTGAATGCTGTCACCGATCCCGCTCATATAGTTCTGCAGCAGGGACAAAATGGCATCGGTGCTGATGTTCATGCCAAAGGCAGAGGAAATCGCATCGCCATCCACGCTGATCATATCCTCAAAGCGCAATTCATTGTCCGTATCCTTTGAACCAAACTCCTGACCGGTGAAAACATCCACCGCAGGATTTTCAAGCTGCATTTTCACAATCTGCGCTTCCGCTGCCCGGCTGATAACGTACTCCGTCAGGCCGTGGGTATAGGCAACACCGGCAGTTAGGGCAGTTGTGGAAACACCCTCTCTGGGACAGACAATGCCCACGATTTTCAGCTCAACGCCCTGCTGGATTTTGTCCCGCATATACCCGGTATCGGTGGACATATCCTCCCATACCGCGTATTCCTCGTTATAGCGATACTTGTCCGAGGCATTCACCAGCCGGAAGCGCAGCGCCAGAAGCTCCTCATAGGTCCATTCCCTGGGGTCCTCCAGCGTATCCGCCTCCACATTTTCCCCCCGCATGACCTTTGCAATCATCTCGTTCAGTGCGTCCGGGTCCTTAAGCCCCAGTGTATAGGCCATATAGTCGGAAATCATACTGGGGTCCGTAAGGACAACAATCATCTCGTCATAGGCCTCCGGCCACTTGCCGGCAAGAACCTGATACTGGGAGTCCAGCATACTGATATTGCCGATCATTTCCTGGAACAGGTCGGTGTCCATGTAGCTGGACATGGCGCTGCTGCCGGTAATATCCCCGAAGAGGGTCCCCGGATTCACCTGAACGATCTTCTCGGAGGTGTCCGCCGCGTAAATCAGGGGCTTGATGCCGTAACTGTAGCGGATATCGTTGACAGCATGGCCCACCTGATCGTAGTTTTCATCCAGATAGGCCTTGAAGGCCGCCAGATCGTTGGAGCCAATCTGGGCAAACATCTGGGAAATCATGGGCTGCTCCACAACCGTGCCCGCCTGAGCCTCCTGGGCCTTCGACATGGAGGTTCCGTAGGCTGCCAGAGCAGCTGTCATATCCGCGGTTTCCGACTGTATCGTCAGAGGATAGTTGGACAGGGTATCCTCCTGAATCTGGTCGATATACTTCTGAAAGCCAGTGGAAAGGGACATAATCAGTGCGATTCCGATAATACCGATGGAGCCGGCAAAGGCGGTCAGAATGGTTCTCGCCTTTTTAGTGCGCAGGTTGTTGAAGCTCAGGGACAGCGCGGTAAACCAGGACATGGAGGACCGGCCCATATTTTTATGTTTGGGTGGCGCAAGGGCCTGCGCGGGCTCATAGGGGTTGGAGTCGTCAATAATCTTACCGTCCTTCACCCGGACGATACGGTTGGCATAGGCATATGCCAGCTCGGGGTTGTGGGTGACCATAACCACCAGCCGGTCCTTTGCCACCTCCTTCAGCAACTCCATGATCTGGACACTGGTGTCTGAATCCAGGGCACCGGTGGGCTCGTCCGCCAGAAGAATATCCGGATTATTGACCAATGCCCGGGCAATGGCGACCCGCTGCATCTGTCCACCGGACATTTGGTTGGGCCGCTTATGGATCTGGTTCCCCAGTCCCACATCCTCCAGCGCCTTGACTGCCCTTTTGCGCCGCTCTGCCCGGGAGATACCGGAAATGGTCAGCGCCAGCTCAACATTGGCAAGAACCGTCTGGTGGGGAATCAGATTATAGCTCTGAAAAACAAAGCCGATGGTGTGGTTGCGGTAGGAATCCCAGTCCCGGTCCGTATACTTCCGGGTAGAGATGCCGTTGATAACCAGATCGCCGCTGTCGTACCGGTCCAGGCCGCCGATAACGTTCAGCAGTGTGGTCTTACCTGAGCCGGAGGGGCCAAGAATTGCCACAAATTCATTGTCCCGAAGTGTCAGACTCACGCCGTCCAGTGCGGTTTGAACCAGCTCACCGGTTACGTATTTTTTGTGAATATCCTTGATTTGGAGCATTTTACATCCTTTCCCGCCGCACCGCCCGGGGAGGATTTCTCCCGGCGGACTTTGCCGCTGTCTCGCAGAAAAATATATTTTATTATATTTTTCACCGGGGTAAATATCAAGTACCCAGTCCCAAACTTTACAATACGTTTAAAATTTCGGATAACAGTTTCTGTTTTCCCGTTCTCCGCAGGTCAAAAACATAAATGGGACTACCGCAGAACCACGGCAGTCCCATTTCACTTTTACAGGCGCTCCACCTCATCCAGCCAGATTCTGCCGCTGGCATCACTGGGCATACGCCAGTCACCCCGGGGGCTCAGGGCCACAGAGCCCACCTTCACACCGTCGGGCATACAGCTGCGCTTAAACTGCTGGGTAAAGAAGCGGCGGTAGAATACCTTCATCCACTTCTTTATGGTCTCCGGGTCAAAGTCATGCTCAAAAGCCCGGCAGGCCAACGCAAAAATCTTGGTCGGCGTATAATCGCACCGAAGCATATAGTACAAGAAAAAGTCATGCAGCGCATAGGGGCCGACCAGATCCTCCGTATACTGGGCAATCTGGCCCTTTTCATCAGGAGGCAGCAGCTCCGGGCTGATGGGGGTATCCAGAATATCCAGAAGCACCTCCCGGGCTTCGGAAAAATCGGGATGCTCGGCAATTGCCTCGATCATCCAGCGGATCAGGGTCTTGGGAATGGACGCATTGACACCGTACATACTCATCTGGTCACCGTTGTAGGTGCACCAGCCCAGGGCCAGCTCGGAAAGGTCGCCGGTTCCCACAACAATGCCATTTACCACACTGGCATAGTCCATCAGAATCTGGGTCCGCTCCCGGGCCTGGGAATTTTCATAGGTTCCGTCAAAAACGGAAGGATCGTGACCAATATCCTGAAAATGGAGAGTCACAGCGTTTTTAATGCTGATTTCCTTTGCATGAATGCCAAGTGCTTCCATGAGCTTCCAGGAATTGGAATAGGTGCGGTCCGTTGTGCCGAAGCAGGGCATGGTAACGCCGTAAACATCGGAGGCAGGTCGGCCCAGCTCCTTCATTGCCTCCACTGCCACCAGCAGTGCAAGGGTGGAATCCAGTCCGCCGGATACACCGATAACCGCATTGGCACCGATACAGGCAAGCCGCTGCCGCAGTCCTGCCACCTGAATCCGGAAAATGGACATACACCGCTCAAGGCGGTTGGACTTGGTGGAAGGAACGAAGGGCAGCTTGTTGGTTTTGCGCATACTGCCGTCAGAGCGCAGCGGGGGGCATTGGCACCGCACCGTGCGCATGGGATCCACGTCTCCATAGAAGGAGGTTGCGTCCCGGACGCTCTTGTTCCGGCGGCGCTCACAGCGAACACGGCCCACGTCGGCATCGTAAATCAGCATATAGTCCGTGGCGATCTGGTCCGCATTCTCCGCCAGGATGGCCCCATCCTCAGCAATCATGCTGTGGCCCGAGAACACCAGGTCCTGGGTCGATTCGGTAGAACCGGCAGAGGTATAGGCATAGATGCAGTTACAGATGGCGCTCTGGTGCTTAACCAGCTCACGCCGGTATTCCCGCTTTCCTACCGTCTCGTTGGAAGCGGACAGGTTTACAATGACCTCAGCGCCGTTCAGGCTCAGCATGGTGGAAGGAGGCAGAGGGGTCCACAGATCCTCACAAATCTCCACCCCAAGGACAACACCGTCACCAATGCGGAAAACCAGATCCGCGCCAACGGGATAACGTGCTTCATCGTCCAGGCCCAGGTCACTGCCCTCCACCCAGGATTCCTGCAGGTCCCGGGAAGAGGAGAACCAGCGGCGCTCGTAAAATTCGTTGTAATTCGGCAGATAGGTTTTGGGTACAATTCCTTTGATGGTACCGCCGCAGATCACAATGCCGCAGTTATACATCTGTCCGCCGATAACAAGGGGCGCGCCAACCACTGCCGTCAGTCCCGGAAGCCGGGCGGAGCAGCTTAGAATCTCCTTCAGCCCCGCCAGGCAGCTTCTCAGCAGCGTTTCCTGAAAGAAAAGATCGGCACAGGTATAGCCTGTCATGGTCATTTCCGGGAAGACGATCAAATCCGCCCCCTGGGCATCCGCCTTATCCATAAAGGTGCAGATATCCCGGGTATTTTTCCTGACATCCCCCACCTTAACGGACGGAACCGCGCAGGCAATCCGAATAAAATCAAGCATACATATTCCTCCGAAGCAAATCTTCTGGGTTATTTTATCACATTCTCTTCCGTTTGAAAAGAGGGTTAAAAAGAAAGCAGAAGAAAAAACGGTGTGGCCCGAAGGTCACACCGTTTGCGATACTCAAATTCCAGCCAGCTCCTTCAGCTTGTCCGCAATGTCCGTTTCCTCCCAGGGAAGACCCGCAACACCGAAATGACCATAGGCCGCAGTGGGTCCGTAAATGGGACGGCGCAGGTCAAACTTCCGGATGATTCCGCCGGGGGTCATGTCCACAGTGGCACGAAGCAACTCGGTCATCTTCTCATCGGAGATGCGACCGGTGCCCTCGGAATCCACCCGGACGGAAACAGGCTCCGCAACACCGATGGCATACGCCAGCTGCACCTGAACCTGGGTTGCCAGACCGGCAGCCGCCAGATTCTTTGCCATGTACCGGGCCAGATATGCACCGCTACGGTCAACCTTGGTGGGGTCCTTGCCGGAGAAGGCACCGCCGCCATGGGAGAAATAGCCGCCGTAGGTATCCACGATGATCTTCCGCCCGGTCAGGCCGGTGTCACCGTTGGGACCGCCAATTACGAAATTGCCGGTGGGATTGATGTGAATGTGGGCAACGTCAGCGATATCGAAGCCGTAGGCCTTCAGGACGGGAGCAATCACACCCTCCCGGATGTATCTGCGCAGCTCCTCGATCTCAAAATCCGCGCTGTGCATAACGGACACGACCACCGTATCAATACCCGCAACATTTCCATTTTCGTCATATTCCACGGAAACCTGGGTCTTGCCGTCGGCACGGAGCAGGTCATTGGACCGGATGCAGTCCGTCAGCCGGTTGCTCAGTGCCCGGGCCAGGGCCACGGGGAGAGGCATCAGCTCGGGGGTCTGAGTGCAGGCACCGCCGAACATCATGCCCTGGTCACCGGCACCACCCACCTCGTCATTGGTACCGAGGGCAATATCTGCGGACTGGGTGTGAATCCGGCACTGGATTTCCACGGTATCGGCGTCAAAGCCGTCGCCGGGGTAAACATAGCCGATTTTGCGGATTGCTTCCCGGGCCACTGCCTTATAGTCCACCTGAGCCTTGGTAGTAATCTCGCCGCAGATCAGGCAGAAATTGGTGGTAACCATGGTCTCACAGGCCACACGGGAATTGGGGTCCTGAGCCAGGCAGGCATCGAGAATTCCATCGGAGATGGAGTCTGCCACCTTATCGGGGTGGCCGTTGGTAACACATTCGGAGGTAAATAGTCTTTTTTCCATAGTAATATTCCTTTCTGTCGCACATCCCATTTTTTCACAAGAAAAAGCACACATCGAGGCATTCGACGTGTGCGTGTATCGAATCCTCATCTTTCGTTTGCCGCCGGATTTGGCACCTTGAATTAACAGGT